>VFZS01000424.1 GCA_016871095.1 Acidobacteriota bacterium | reverse complement strand
CCCGCGAGCTCGTGAGCAGGAGGGCGTAGGCGATCACCAGGGCCGCGGCCAGGAAGAAGAACGGTATAAGGCGATAGGCGGCCCATATAAGATTGCGGATTGCGGATTGCGGATTGCGGATTGTGGGTTGCGGGTTGCGGATTGCGGATGGCTGATGGCTGATGGCTGATGGCTGATGGCCGATAGGCTGCTGATAGCCGATAGGCTGCTGATCGCTCCGGGGATTCAGCCACGGAAAGACACAGAAATCCACAGAAGAATTACCTGAACCGGCACGTAAATCCCCATTCTGTGTCCTTCTGTGGGCTTCTGTGGCTACTTGATGTGGCAACAACTCTAATCGGCGAGTGAACATGGGGCCCAGGCTCAGGGCCAAGGCCAGGGGCAGCACGATCTCCAGCAGCCCGGCCACCACGTTGGGGTGCGCATAGAAGGTGAACAGTTTAGGGAAGAACTGCGAGATCGTATCCCCGATCCGCCCAATGACCTCGAACTTATCGGGGTAGTCCGCCGCCCGGTACTGGGTGATGAAGTAGATCGCCGCCGCCAGTCCCAAGCTCACCAGTCCGGCGGCAAAAGCCCAGGCGAATCGTTCTGAGCGGCTATGGTTCACCAGCAGGTAGAACAGCGCTACCCCGCCCAGGAGGCGGAAGAACAGGGGCCAGCTCAAGGTCAGGTCGTAGGAGGGCCACAGACCCAGGAGGGCGCTCAGGAGGAAGAGGCCCAGCGGCAGGTCCAGCGGCGTCCGCCGCGCCGGCCGCCCCTCTCCGATCCAGCGCGCCACAAAGGGCAGGGCCACCAGCGCCACGCCGGCCCACATGTAGGGATGATAGGTCTTGGCGGACACAAACAGGGCATTGGCGGCCAGGACGCAGAGCCAGTCCAGGCGAACAATGGCGGATAGCAGATAGCGGATGGCAGATGGCATATCACCCACTCAGCCAGCCCACGTGCTGCAAGGCAACCTCCATCCCCGACCGGAGTACCGCCAGGTTGTTGATGCTTTTCAGGAAGGTCCAGATAGGCCCCGGTCGCAGGGCCCACTGGCGGAAGGCCCGCCGCTGCCAGCGCTCCAACTCCTCAGCCTTGAGGTGAGGGTAGTCCAGCACCGTGGAGCGGTCCATGTCCACGTCCTCCCAGCGGGTGCCGGGGCGGAACCAACCCCGCTCCACCACCTCGCCGAAGAAGGGAGTACCAGGGTGGGGGGCGGCGATGTGGAAGAGGGCCAGGTCCAGCGGCAGCTTCTGGGCGAAGGCGATGGTCTGCTGGATGGTTTCCTCCGTCTCGCCGGGCAGGCCAATGATAAAGTAGCCCCAGTTCCTGATCCCCGCCGCTCTGGCCCAGCGCAGGGCCCGCTCCGCCTTCTGCGGGCTGATCCCCTTGCGCGCCCGGCGCAGCACCTCCTCTGAACCCGACTCGATGCCCCAGGCGATCAGCCAGCAGCCGGCGCGGCCCATGAGCTGCAGCATCTCCTCGTCCACAAAGTCCACCCGGCTGTTGCACATCCAGCGGAAATTGAGCTTCTCCTGTAACATCAGGTTACACAAGCCTATCACCTGTTCGCGGTTGGCGGTGAACAGGTCGGCGTACATGTTAACGTCCCGGATACCCAGGTCGTGGAGCAGCCGCAGCTCCGCCAGGATGTTCTCCGGCGAGCGCACGCGCACGCTGTTCCCATAGGTCACGTGCTTGATACAGAAGCAGCAAGCCGCCGGGCAGCCCCGGCTGGTCACCACGAAGGAGTAAGGCCCCTTGATCATGGGGGCGCGGTACCTGTCCAGAGGCAAGAGATGGTGCATAGGCAAGGGCAGGTCGTCCAGGTTGGGGATTAAAGGGCGGTCGGGATTGATCACGATCTCGTTCCCGTGGCGCCAGGCGAGGCCCTTGATACGTGATACGTGAGGCGTGAGGCGTGAGGCGTGAGGCGTGTTGCGTGTTGCGTGTTGAGGCGTGTTGCGTGTTGCGTGTTCCGTATCTTCCCACTCCCACGCTGGTTGCCAGTCGGGATCCGCCTCCTTGAAGAGTTTCCCCCACCTTCTTGCCAATTTACCTATTTGCTGTTCTGTTGATTTGCTGATTTGTTGATTTGTTGATTTGCTGATTTGCTCAAATGTCTCGATTAACTCCACCAGCGTCAGTTCCGGCTCCCCGCGCAGCACAAAGTCCAGGCTGGGGAAGGACTCCATTGTCGCCCGCGTCATGGGCGTCACGTGGGTGCCAAAGGCGATGGTTCTAGCGCCCAGGCTCCTGGCCAAGAAGGTGCCGTACATGTCGTTGGTCAAGGTGGGAGCGGTGACCTGGGTAAGATAATAGCGCGGCTGCTTCTGGCGCAGGAGCTGCTCAAACTGCGGCCAGGTCATACGGGTAGCGATGGCGTCCACCACCTCTACCGTGTAGTCAGGGTGAAGCAGGGCGGCCATCTGGGCCAGGGACACCTGGGGCCAGACCATGTTCTCCCGCGAGCGGCGTCCCACCCGGTGCTGCGAGCGGATCCAGATGCCGCCGTCGGGCGCCGGGGGGTTGACCAGGAGCACGTCCACCGCCGCGGCCGGCCGTGGCGGGGTCAGAGCCTGGAGGGCCTGGCTGAGGTCAGGGAATTCCCCTGGCTGGCAGGGCTTCGCGGAGCGAGGGCCTGGCTCGCCTCCGGGGTCACTCACCATGCTTCCTCCCCAACAGATCATCGTTGGCCCTCACCTCCCGCTCGCTCAACTGCTCCAACACCCGCATTACTACCCACGAGACCACCAGTTGCAGCCCCACCAGGGTGAACATAGCGCTACCTACCAGATAAAGCCACAGGCGAGAGATTGGCCAGCCGTTAAGGCCCAGAGCCAGGCTGGTCACCCCTAAGATCCCCCCCGCCAGCCCCGTGAGCAGTCCCAGCCAGCCGAAGTGGTGATCCAGCGAGGGGTTGAAGATAGGCCTCCCAAAGAGGCCCTGGCGCACGGGCCGTTTGTGGAACAGGGAGACCAGGTAGTTGAAGGTCGCCCCCAGGGAGAAGATGCTGACGCCCGAGACCCCCAGCACCAGGGCGGCGAAGACGCTGAAAACGCCCCATGGCCCCAAAGTGGTGATCCCCCAGGCGCGCATGATGATCAGCGCCACGCCGACCGCCCCGGCCACCGCCAGGGCCCCCATCCCCAGCAGCCCCAGGAGGCGCACGGGGTTGTAGCTCATCGCCGTCCAGACGATGGAATTCAGGAAGCGCGTGCCATCCCGCACCACGCTGAGCTTGGAACGCCCCACCCGCTCGTGGTAGGGGATGGGCACCTCGACCAGCTTGAGACCCTCGTGGATGGCCCGCGTGCTCATCACCGGCGTGAAGTTCAGGCCGTCAGGCAGGGGATAGAGCCGGGGCAAGGCCTCCCGCCGGAGCACCCGCATCCCACTGGCCGGGTCACCCACCCGGTGGTTGCCCAGCAGAGTAACCAGTGTGGACCACAGGACGTTGCCCACCCACCTGACCCCAGGCATCTGGCTAGCCGCCCCGGCCATACGGGAGCCGATGATCAGGTCGGCTTCTTGTTCTAGCGCCGCCTGGCACAGTTGGGGGAAATGCTCCGGGGGATACGTGCCATCGGCGTCGAGAAAGCCCAGCCATTCACCGCGGGCCTGGGCGAAGCCGGTCTTGAGGGCCGCGCCGTAGCCAGCGTTCTGTTCGTGGCAGACCAGGGTGACGCCGTCGTAGCGGCGGGTGATCTCGGCCGTGCGGTCAGCAGAGCCATCGTCCACCACGATCAATTCCAGATCCATGCCCAGCGCGGCCAGCGGGGCGCGCACCGCCAGCACCCGCTCGATGATGGCCGCAATGCCGTCTTCTTCGTTATAGGCTGGGATCACCACCGACAACGTGCTCATCGTCGCCTCCCCCCCTCACCCCGGCCCTCTCCCAGAGGGAGAGGGAGGTCCTCACCCTCTCCCTTTGGGAGAGGGCTGGGGTGAGGGCTGGGGTGAGGGCCTGCCACTTCCTCCCAAATCCTGCTGATCACCGCCTCAGTCTCTTGAAGAATCTCGTGATTAGTGAACCTCAATGTCCGTATACCTCGTGACTCCAGGTATCGCCTCCTGGCTGCATCTTTGGCCATGCCCTCTGGCAGGGCATGCTGTCCCCCGTCGGCCTCAACCACCAGCTTGCGCTCATGGCAGTAGAATTCCAGGATGTATGGCCCGTACTGGTGCTGGCGACGAAACTTGGCCCCTGCCACCTGGCGGTGGCGCAGGAGCCGCCATAGCAGGCGTTCGGCGTCGGTGCTGGACCGGCGGAGCTGGCGACAGAGGTGGAGGAGGGTGACGCGGGCCTGGTCACCATGGTAGGTAGTGGTCATACCCTCACCTCCCTCACCCTAACCCTCTCCCAAAGGGAGAGGGGTGAAGGTCTCCCTCTCCCTCTGGGAGAGGGTAAGGGTGAGGGCCAGCGATTGTTAAAGGTACACTGCCTCTCGTGCCGGCGTCGCCTGCCCATTAACCTGCTTAACCACCTTTGCTGGCACGCCGGCCACTACCGTGTGCGGGGGCACGTCCTCGGTCACCACCGCCCCAGCGGCTACCACTGCTCCCTGGCTCACCCGCACGCCGTCCAGGATGATCGCCCCGGCCCCGATCCAGGCGTTGTCCTCAATCACAATTCCCCGGGCGGTGATCCCCTGCTCAATAATGGGCTGCCGCGGATCGTCGTACACGTGGTCCACGGCCAGCATTTGCACCAGTGGGGCAGTGTAGACGTTGTCGCCGATGGTGATCCCGCCCTGCCCGCGCAGCACGTTGAACTCGCTGAGCAAACAGTTGCGGCCGATGCGGATCCCGGCATGGGGCAGGTCACGGAAGTTGTAGACGTGGAGCTCGGCGTGGTGCATGACGAAGCTGCCCTCGCCGATCTCGATGCCCTGGGGGCAGGCATGCAGGTAGACACCATGGTCTATGTACGCTCCCCGACCCAGCCGGATGTGGCTGGCAAAGCGCAGCCGCACCCCATCTTCGATGGCGGCCACGCCATCCATGTGCAGGATCAGGCGGTAGAAGAGCGCCCTGAGGCCGATACCCACCACGGTGGGCACCCAGCCCACCAAAATGAATAGGAG
>VFZS01000423.1 GCA_016871095.1 Acidobacteriota bacterium | reverse complement strand
CGGCCGACCCATCTTCCACAAGCTGCGCCGCGGCCTCAAGCAGGACCACGTCAAGGTGCTGATCGTGGTGGCGCGCCGCCAGGTCGAGTTCAAGTTCGCCGGCCGCAACCCGCACTACCACTCGAAGCAGGGCTGGAGCGCGGACGCCGAGCTGACCATCCCGGTCACCCGCAACAACGCCCTCAGCTTCGGCGTGGTGAGCAACGCCGACGACCTGCTCGAACGCTTCGCCGGCCTCACCGCGGGCTTCGAGCGCAAGTCCCTCGGCACGGACAAAGCACGCCTCAAGTTCCGCTTCGAGAGTTCCCACAACATCTGGAACCGCACTACCCTTCTGGCGCTCGAACGCTCGCCCGATGTGCCGGGCATCTACCGCACGCGCCAGAACTTCGAGCCGACGCTGACCCTGTTGCCGGTCCGGGGTCTTACCCTCGGGCTGGGCGCCAGTTTCCAGCGCTTTCAGACCCAGTTTCCGGCCGCGCGCACCGAAGCCGCCAACGCGCTGGTGACATCTCTGCGCTATGATCGGCAGTTGGAGGACTCGGTCGCCAACAGGCACCGGTTGGAGGCAGGTTACACCCTGCGCGCGGCCACCAGAACTCTCTCGAGCGACTTCGTCTACGCCAGCCACACCACCCGCTTCAACTACAAGTTCGTCCGCGGCAGGAACGTTGTGGACAACCGCTTTTCGGCCGGGTTGATCTCCGGGCGCGCGCCGCTGTTCGAGCGCTTCACGCTGGGCAACACCGCCACGCTGCGCGGCTGGAGCAAGTTCGACGTGGCGCCGCTGGGCGGCAACCGCATGGCGCACAATTCGCTCGAATACCGCTATCGCGTGCTGAAAGTCTTCTACGACACGGGCGCGGTGTGGAACCGGGCCAAGAGCGCCGGCGTAAAGCACTCAGCGGGCATCGGCCTGTGGCATCACGGATTTCTGATCGCGCTGGCCTTCCCCATCAAGGACGGCCGCGCGGAGCCGGTTTTCATGGCTGGACTAAGCTTCTGATGAACTCGGCACAGGTCGCGTGCGGGCGCCTGCTCGTCGGGCTGGCGGCCTGCTTTCCTCTCGCCGCCCAGCCGCTCGTCGCGCGTCTGGCCGACGACCACATCCGCGTCACGGCGCCTCAGTTGCGGTTCCTCACCGGCCCGCTGCTGGAGCGCCTGCACAACGGCGCTCCCGTGGCGCTGGCCTTCCAGTTGAGCCTGCACACGGACAGCTCGATCAGCGCCTGGGGCCGCGACATCGCGCGCTTCGTCATCAGCTACGACCTGTGGGAGGAGAGGTTCTCCGTGACGCGGCTGGGCCGCCCGCCCGGGACCGCGTCGCACCTCACCGCCGAAGCTGCGCAGGCCCTCTGCGTGGACGCCCTCGCGCTTCCCGTCGCCGGACTGCCCGGCGACAAATCCTTCACGCTCAAGCTGGAGGCCCGCAGCGAAGACCCCAAGGAAGCAGCCGGCGAGAACTCCGAGAGCGCCATGAGCCTGGCCCGCCTGGTCGAGCTGTTCAGCCGGCGCGCACGCAGCCAGCAGGAGCGCTGGACGGCGCAGGCCGGCCCCATGCGCCTCGCGGATTTGAGAAAATCCTCCGGGCAGACCAAGTGAACCGGCTTCGTAACAGGCTCGTTCTGTTATTCGTGGCGGCCACCCTGGCCCCGGTGGCGGCCACGGTGTGGATCGCCGGCTCGCTGCTCGAACACAGCCTCAGTTACTCGACCACCGACCAGGTGGACGCCCTCTCGAAGGCCCTCGAGGCCACCGGCCGCGAGTTCTACCAGCGTAGCCGCGAGAGCCTCAAGCAGGACGCCCAGGCCGGCCGCCTCACCCCGCGCGCTTACACTCCGGCGGACCTGCCGGAAGCTCCCCCCGCGCTACGCAACTTCTTCGAGAGCGGCGAGGAGGAGCGCTTCGTGCTCTCGAGTGACGCCGATAACCGGCTGCTCTACATGGTGCGCCGCGCGGGCGGCGTGTCGCTCTACCACCGCGACCTCGGCGGCGTCAATCTGGCGCGCCTGGCCGAGCAGTTCCGCCTGGCCCGGCAGGCGGTCGAGAAATCGCGCGCCCGCGATTTGCGCCGCGGCCTGCTCTGCACCTTCGGACTGCTGGCCGCCGCCGTGTGGGTGGTATCGCTGGCCGGGCTGGTGCTGCTGGCCCACCGTGTCAGCCGGCCCATACAGCAGTTGACCGGCGGCCTGGCGCGGCTGGCCTCGGGTGACCTGAGCGCCCGGCTGCCTGAGGGCCGCGACGACGAAGTGGGCCGCGCTCTGCGCGCCTTCAACCACACCGCCGCGCAGCTCGAACAGAGCCGCGACCGCCTCGTATACCTCACGCAACTGGCAAGCTGGCAGGCCCTGGCGCGCAAGACCGCGCACGAGCTGAAAAACTCCCTCACCCCCATACGCCTCACCATGGAGGAGCTGCTGGCGCGCCCGGGCCAGAGCGACCGCGCCTTTCTCGCCCAGGCCGCCCGGATCGTGGTCGAGGAAGTCGAGAGCCTCGAGCGCCGCGTGCGCGCCTTCTCCGAGTTCGCCGCCGAGCCTCCGGTGCGCCCGGTGGACCTCGACGTGAACGCGGCCGTGGAGGAACGCGTCACCCTGTTGCGCGCCGCGCATCCCGGCCTAACGTACCAGACTCGGCTGGCCGTTTCCCTGCCCCAGGTGCGCGCCGACGAGGACCTGCTCAAGGGCATCCTCACCAACCTGCTCGAGAACGCCGCCGAAGCCGCGGGCGACAGCGGCGCCGTGCTGGTCCTGACCGGCGTCGAAGGCGCCCAGGTCTTCGTCGAAGTGCACGACTCCGGCCCCGGCCTGAGCGAGGAGGCCCGCCAGACGCTGTTCGAGCCGACCATCTCCTTCAAGCCGGGCGGCATGGGCCTGGGGCTTTCCATCGCGCGCAAGAACGCGCTGCTGGCCGGAGGTGATATCTTGCTGGTGAAGGGCGCGCTCGGCGGCGCGGGATTCCGCGTGCTGCTGGGCGCCGCGCCCGCCCCGGACTATGCCGCGCATCCTGGTCGTTGACGACGAACCCAACATCGGGCAGTCGCTGCGCCTGATCCTCGAGCGCGAGGGCTACCAGGTGACGGTGTGCCGCTCGGCCGCCGAGTTCTACACCCATCCGCTCAGCCGCCGCGCCGACCTCTACTTGCTCGACGTGCGCCTGCCCGACGGCAGCGGCCTGGACCTGCTGCGTTTCGTGCGCTCCGCCGACAGCCCCGCCCCCGCGGTGATGATCTCCGGCCACGGCACCATCGCCGAGGCGGTCGAGGCCACCCGCGCCGGGGCCTACGATTTCCTCGAAAAACCCCTCAGCCGCGACCGCCTGCTGCTGGCGCTGAAGAATGCGCTCGAGCAATCCGCGCTGCGCCGCGAGAACGAGCGCCTGCGGGACCTGGTGGGCGAGGGCCCGCGCATCATCGGACCCAGCCCCGCCTTCGAGCGCGTGCTCGCCCAGGCCGACATGGTGGCCCGCTCCGACGCCCGGGTCCTGCTGATGGGCGAATCCGGCACCGGCAAGGAGTTGCTGGCCGCCCACATACACCGCGCCAGCCCCTTCGCCGCCGGCCCCTTCGTCAAGATGAACTGCGCCGCCATCCCCACCGAGCTGCTCGAAAGCGAGATGTTCGGTCACGAGAAGGGCGCTTTCACCGGAGCTGCCTCGACCCGCCGCGGCAAGTTCGAGCTGGCCGACGGCGGCACCCTGTTTCTCGACGAAGTCGCCGATCTGCACGAAACCGCGCAGGGCAAGCTGCTGCGCGTGTTGCAGGAGGGCGAATTCCACCGCGTGGGTGGCGAGCAGCCCATCCACGCCTCGGTGCGGGTGATCTCGGCCACCAACCGGGACCTGCCGGCCCTGGTAGCACGGAAACAATTCCGCGAGGATTTGTACTACCGCTTGTGCGTGGTGCCCATCCGCGTGCCCCCGCTAAGGGAGCGCCCCGAGGATGTACGGCCCCTGGCCGGGTATTTCCTGGGCGAGTTCTGCGCCCGCAACAACTTCCGCCCCAAGACCATCGAGGAAGGCGCCTTCCCCGCGTTGGTGAGCTACCCTTGGCCGGGCAACGTGCGCGAGCTGCGCAACGTCATCGAGCGCATGGCCATCCTCACGCCGGGTGAGACATTGAGCCTGGATTCGGTCCCCCTGGAGATCCGCCTCCCCGCGGACGGGCCTTCCACGCTGCGCGAGACCCGCGACACCGCCGAGCGGGAGCAGATCCTGCGCGCTCTCGAGGACGCTGACTGGAACGTTTCCGCCGCCGCCCGCGCCCTGGGCCTCGAGCGCACCACCCTCCACAAGCGCATCCGCGCCCTGGGCCTGAGCCGTGTCAGCGGGACATGACCGCCCCGCTATGGACCACGTGCCTGTGCTCCTGGCATACTGGAAGGGGTGAACGGGCGAGAGGAATTCGCCATGATCGCTATCAACGCGCATTTCGACGGAAAGGTGATTGTCCCCGACGAGCCGGTGGATCTGCCGCGCAACCAGGCGCTTGTCGTCCGGATTGAAGCGTTGCCCGCGGACCGCCCCCATGAGGACGGCTCGGCGCTGACATGGCTCGCGGAACACGCCAGTGACAGCCCGAGGCTTCCGGCCGACCTGTCGGATCAGCACGATCACTATCTCTACGGCGTGCCGAAGAAGGACGCCTGAGCGTGCCAGCCTACTTCGCTGACACATGCTTTTGGATCGCGCTTTCCAGCCGGCGTGACCGCTACCATGCGCGGGCATTCAGGTGGAGCCAACATTCGACGCGTGCGAAGGTCGCTCTGGTAATGACCGAAGTCGTTCTGTGGGAATGGCTGAATGCGCTTTCCGATCCTGACACTCGTGGTACCGCAGCGGAAGGCTACAGGCGATGCCACCGCGACCCGCGGATCGAGGTGGTTCCGCCCCGCGCCGATCATCTGGATGCCGCGGTGCGGCTCTACGAGGCGCGCCAGGACAAGGACTGGAGCCTCACCGATTGCCTCTCCTTTGTCGTGATGGAGCAGCGTGGGCTAGCCTGGATTCCCACGGAGCTGCCAGGAGCTAACCGATTGGGTCCGGACTGCACCGAGATTTCGGACAACCTGCTGCGGTCGCGTTAAGGATATATCG
>VFZS01000422.1 GCA_016871095.1 Acidobacteriota bacterium | reverse complement strand
CAGCTTGGCGGGTCAGCGCTCGCGCAGCCAGGTTCTCAGCACGTGGGCGGTGGCGGCCGGGTCCTTTTTGGCTACTTCCGTCAGGTGTTTGGTGAGCACTTCGGCTTTCTTGGTGGTCACCTTGGGCAGCTTCATGCTGGTGAGCGCTTCCAGTTCCTGGCGCTCGCGTTCGGCTGCCTTCTCGGCCAGCTTGGATTCAAGCTGCTGCCCGGCCTCCCCCGTGGCATCTCCGGCGGGCAGCGCCGGCCGGCCCGCGCCTCCCGGCAGGGCGTTCTGAAGCGCGACGGCCCGCTGGCGGCGCCGCCGGCGCCACAGCCAGAACGCGGCCAGGAACACCAGCACCAGGACAGCCCCTGCCGCGGCCGCCACCAGCACCAGGGGATTGCTCTGGCGCAGCAGCGGCTCCAGCCACGGGGGCAGCCCGAAGGCCGGAGGCGCCGCCGGGGCGGGAGCGGGCGGCTGCGGCGGTTCCAGGCTAAGTGTGGCTTCGAAGGGCTGGGTCTCGACGATGAGCTGGTCACCGCGATCCGGGCTAAGCCCGATGGCCGCCGCCACCAGGTCGCGTATGGTCTTCAACTTCTCGGGCGAAGGCGGCTCCAGCACCCGCTTGACTGCGGCGCCGGTTCCTTCCCATCGCAGGCGCTGATCCACCAGGACGGCGGCTGAAATGCGCTTGACCACACCCTGCGGCAGGCGCGTCCGCCGCACCAGGCGGCTGGTCTGGAAGGTGATGTTCTCGGTCCGCCGGCTCATGCCCGCACCCGAGGTCCCGGGGCGAGAGGTTGGGCGGGGCAGGTTCGAGGCCGTGCCCGGAACACCCGAGGCCGCCGCGGTCCCGGTCACGTCCTCGGTCTTCTGTGAGCTGGTCATCACCGTGCGGCTGGGATCGTAGGTCTCTTCGCTCTGCTCGCCGCCCGAGAAATCGCAGTCCGCATACACGCCCGCGCGGAACTTGTCGGGCCCCAGCAGCGGTTCCAGGGTGACGTTGATCTTGGCCAGCAGGTCCTTCTCGACCTGCTGCCGGAAGTCCAGCATGGCCTCGGAGGCCTGCTCGCCGTCGAAGGCGCTGGGCCGGCGCGGGCGGTTCAGCAGATTGCCGTTCATGTCCAGCACCGACACCGCCTCGGGGGCCAGGCCCTCAACCGCGCTGGCCACCAGGTGGGCCACCGCCACCACGTTGGCCGGCGACAGGCGCGCCCCTGGCCGCAGCCGCACCAGCACGCTGGCCTTGGCCGGCTGGCGCGCTTCCAGGAACACCGATTCCTTGGGGAAGGTCACGTGCACCCGCGCCTGCTGCACCTCTCCGAGCGACATCACCGAGCGCTCCAGTTCACCCTCCAGCGCGCGCCGGTAGTTGATGTGCTCGGCGAACTCGGTGATCCCGAAGTTGGTCTTGTCGAACAGCTCGAAGCCTACCCGCCCGCTCTTGGGCAGCCCCGCGGCGGCCATCTGGAGCCGCGTTTCCGCCACCCGCGCCGAAGACACCAGCACGGCCGAGCCGCTCTCCGAGAGGCGGTACTCGACGCCCCCTTCGCGCAGCTTCTGCACCAGCGCGCCGGCATCCTCCGGGCTCAGCCCGGTGTAGAGGGGACGGAAGTCGCTCTCGCGCCGCCAGCGGGTGAAAGCCGTCAGCGAGCCGGCCACCACCGCCACGGCGATCACGATCGAGATGCGCTGCCGCCAGCTCAGGCTATTCAGCAGTTTCTTGAGTTGGTTCACGGCGTGGTGTTGTTTGCGGCCTCACCCGTCTCGCCAGGAGGCTGCTGAAAAGGCCGTTGGGCAAGCTGAAGCATGCCCCACGTGGGCGCGCAAGTCGTTGATTTGCCATGTAGCATAAGCTTTAGCTTGTGTCCCACGCAACGGCTGAAGGGCCTTTTCAGCAGCCTCCTGGACAGCTACACCGGCATGCGCATGATTTCCTGGTAGGCCTGCACCACCTTGTTGCGCATCTCCAGAAACAGCTCGAAGGCCAGTTCGGCGCGCTGGGTGGCCAGGACCGCCTGGTGCAGCTCCCCGCCCTCGCCCGCCAGAAAGGCCTCGACGCCGCGGTTGGCGGTGTGGCGCAGCCGCTCCACGCCGCCGATGGCGTCGTTGAGGGCCTGCTGGAAGTCACCGGCCGGGCGTGCCTGCCCGGGGGCCTGAATGACCGGCTGGATGCGGCCGGGGTCGATGGGCAGAATGGGAGAGGTCATAGTTAGCGCAGCAGCTCAATCGAGCGATGGATCATGTCCTTGACAGCGGTGATGGCGGCCACGTTGGCCTGGTAGCCGCGCGCCGCGCCCATCAGGTCCACCATGTCCTCGGCGGGGTTGATGCGGGGGAAAGCCACGTAGCCATCGGCGTCGGCGTCGGGGTGCCCCGGCTGATAGCGTTTCTCCGGTTCGCGCGGATCCTCGATGATCTCGGCCACCCGCACTCCCGTGCCGCCCGCGCCCAGCGCCGATTGGAACACCTCCCCGAACGGCGCGGCAGGCTCGCTGATGAACACCGCGTCCTTGCGCCGGTACGGCCCGCCCTCCGGCGTGCGCGTGGTTTCGGCGTTGGCCAGATTCTCCGCCAGCAGGGTCGCGCGGGTGCGTTGCGCGGCCATGCCGGAGGCGCTCACCGACAAGACAGAGAACAGGCTCATCCGCCCCTCCCTTCCTTGATGGCGCTGCGGACCGTGCGGATCTCGGTCCGCAGCAGGCTCGAAGCCAGGTTGAACCGCAGCGCGTTCTCCGCCAGCAGGCGGGCCTCGCGGTCCAGGCTGACGTTGTTGCCGTCATTGCGCACCTGGAGGCCGGTGACCTCGACTGGGTGCGGCGACGCGCCCCGCACCAGGCTGCGGAATTCCGCCTGAAAATCCAGGTCCTGGGTCTTGTAGCCGGGTGTGTCCGCGTTGGCGATGTTGGAGGCCATCAGCCGCTGGCGCGCGCTGAGGACGTCTAGGTAGCGTTCCAGGCTGTTAGCGACGGGATCCAGCATGGCGCCCCTCCGGGGGTGCAAGTCCGCTTCCAGCCCTGGGGCTATTGTTTCCATAGGCTTGCCCCGGAATTCACGCCAAAATCCTGGCCCCGCGCCACAAAGCTGGCGTGGCGGCGCAGGTGCCGGAGATATAATGTCCCAGTCATGTGGAGACCGGCATTACTGTTGTGCGGGATACTGGCCGCCGCCCCGGCGGCCGACTGGAAGCCCCTTTTCAACGGAAAGGACCTTCAGGGATGGGAGCCGCGCGGCGACGGAATCTGGGCCGTCACGAAGGACGGCACTTTGGTGGGCCAGCGGGACCCCGACCCCAGCAAGCTGGGCTGGCCGCTGAGCTGGCAGAAGTTCCACGAGTGGCTCTCCGTACAGGCCTGGCTGTACACCGTGGCCGAGTTCGACGAGTATGACCTGCACGTCGAGTATTGGATCCGCCGGCCCGGCAACAGCGGCGTCTCCATCCGCGACCAATCCCGCGCGCGGTACGGCCTCCAGATGCCGGCCGATTTCACCCGCACACCCTCCCGGCTGGCCTACGAGATCCAGATCAACAGCCAGTATCCCGACCCCATTCTCACGGGCAGCATCTACGCCCTGGTCAAGGCCCCCGCCGGCCTGCAAGTGGATGATGAGTGGAACTCGATGGACATCGAATCGCGCCGGAGCGGCATCCGCGTGCGCGTAAACGGGAAACTGGCCGCCCAGCACCCCGGCGTGGAGGGCCGTCCCAAGACCGGCCCCATCGGCCTCCAATTGCACGACCGCAATACCCTGATCAAGTTCCGCAACCTGCGCATCCGCGAGATTTCCCCGGTAGTGCCTCAGTCTCGGTGACCGCTTGCTGACGCGCGCGGCTCGGTAGCTGTATCCGCGCGCAGCGCCGCTTGCCGAGCCGCGAGCGTTAGCGAGCGGTTGGGCCGGAGATTTCTTCACACCTTCTGAGGCATTGCTTTCCCCGGCCCGCTGAGGCCCGGTTCGTGCTACAGTGAAGGCATGAACCGGGTACCTGCCAGCGCCCGGCCTGGCCTGTTCGGCTGCGACTGATCTCTTCCTCTGTTCCCACTCTCATTTGGAACTTCACTAGCAGGAGGGAGTGTCATGCCAGCAGTGCTTGAGGAGGTCCGCGTGGACCTGCCTGAGATTCTCACCCCCTTGCCGGGGCCGCGCGCCCGGGCAGTCATCGAGCGGGATCAACGGGTTCTCTCCCCGTCCTACACGCGCGCCTATCCGCTGGTGGTCGAGCGGGGCGAAGGGGCCACCGTGGTGGATGTGGACGGCAACCGCTTTCTGGATTTCTGCGCCGGCATCGCGGTGGTGGCCACCGGACACTGTCATCCCCGGGTGGTCAAGGCCATCCAGGAGCAGGCGGCCCGGCTGGTGCACATGTCGGGCACCGATTTCTACTACGAGAACATGGTCACGCTGGCCGAGCGCCTGGCGGCCACCGCGCCCGGCGGCGTTCCGCGGCGCGTGTTCCTCTCCAACTCCGGCGCCGAGGCCGTCGAGTGCGCCATCAAGCTGGCGCGATACTCGACCGGCCGCGAGAAGTTCGTGGCCTTCCTGGGCGCCTTCCACGGGCGCACCCTGGGCGCGCTGTCGCTGACCGCCAGCAAGCCGGTGCAGCGGCAGGGTATGGGCCCTCTCCTGAGCGGGGTACACCACTTGCCCTACGCATATTGCTACCGCTGCCCTTATGGCCAAAGGGCGGAAAGCTGCCGGGTCGAGTGCGTGCAGGCCATCGAGACGCTTTTCCGCACCGTGCTGCCGCCCCGGGAGGTGGCCGCCATCGTTTTCGAGCCGGTGCAGGGCGAGGGCGGCTACGTCGTGCCGCCGCGCAGGTTCTTCGAGGAGCTTGAGCGCCTCGCCCGCGCCCATGGCATTCTGCTGATCGCCGATGAAGTGCAGTCCGGCATGGGGCGCACCGGCCGAATGTGGGCCTGTGAGCAACTGGGCGTCGTTCCGGACATCCTGGCGGTGGCCAAGGGCATCGCCAGCGGCATGCCGCTGGGGGCCACCATCGCGCGAGCCGAGCTGATGAGCTGGAAGCCGGGCGCGCACGCCTCGACCTTCGGCGGCAACCCCGTTTCGGTGGCCGCCGCGCTGGTCACCCTCGAGTTGCTCGAAGAGGAGC
>VFZS01000421.1 GCA_016871095.1 Acidobacteriota bacterium | reverse complement strand
CGGCGCGGCATCGAGCAAGGCTATCGGGAAGCCGAGATGTCCTGGGTGCTGGAGGACAACGTCCTGATGAACCGGTCGCTGGAGGCCCTGAGCGCCAGGCGCTACAAGACCTACCGCATCTACGAGTGGAACTAGAATCATGCGCGCTTCATCCTCACGCAATGCCCAGGGCGGACAGGGCGTCCGCGGGGACATCCTGGCCAAGTGCCAGAACTATGGCCGCAACCTGGGCGGCCAGTTCGTGCGCCCCTGCGATGCCCAGGCCGCGGGCTTGTACGTGTACTTCCATACCTTCACTGGGCACGACGGGTGTCCTCCCGGCGAGATCTGGATGGGGGATCGCAGGATCCTCATGTTCGGGTGCAACGACTACCTGGACCTGACCAACCATCCCAAGGTGAAGGAAGCGGCCGCGGCCGCCATTCGCCGGTACGGCACCGGCTCGAGCGGCTCGCGGCTGCTCAACGGCACGCTCGACCTGCACGTGCGCGCGGAAGCCGAACTGGCGGCCCTGGTGCGCAAGGAAGACGCCATGACCTTCGGCACCGGCTTTCAGACCAACTACGCAGCTCTGGCCGGCGTCACCGAAAAGGGCGACGTGCTGGTGTGCGATCACAACCTGCACGCCAGCCTGGTGGACGGCGCCTTGCGCTCCCCGGCGCGCATCGTGCGGTTCCGGCACAACGACATGGACCACCTGGCGGCCTGCCTGGAGAGCTGCGCGCCGGACGAGAAGGTGCTCATCGTCACTGAGAGCGTCTTCAGCATGGAAGGCGACACCGCCGACCTGGCGGGAACCGCCGGGCTGGCCCGCCGCTATCAGGCGCGCGTCTTCGTGGACGAGGCCCACGGCATCGGCGTCTTCGGCCCCGGCGGCGGGGGCCTGGCCGAGGAACTGGGCGTGCTCGACGGCATGGACATCATCATGGGCACGTTCTCGAAATCGCTGGCCTCGGTGGGAGGCTTCGTTGCCTCCACCCGCCCGGTGATCGAGTACCTCAAGCACACCGCCCGGCCCTTCGTCTTCTCCGCCAGCCTGCCGCCCGCCTCGGTGGCCGCGGTGCTGGCGGCCCTGGAAGTGATGCGTGCCGAGCCGGAGCGGCGCCAGCGCATGCACCGCGTGGCGCGGCATCTGCGCCAGGAGCTGCGCGCCCGCGGCTACTGGGTGCTGGACGGCGAGACTCCCATCGTGCCCATCGTGGTGCCCGACGCCATCGCCCTGTTCCGCCTGTGCAGTTGCCTGCTGGACGAAGGCGTGTACGCCAACCCCGTAATGCGCCCCGCCGCCAAGCACAACCTGCTGCGCATCTCCGTCACCGCGGCTCACGACGAGTCCCACGTGGCACGCCTGCTGGAGGCCCTGGACGTGGTCATGCGCCGCCTGGAGATTCCGGTCTCCGCCTGCGCCGCGGACTGAAACCCGGGGACCGTTTGAGCCATGGCGGTCCCCGCCACGCGCGAGCATGAAAACCCTGGGACAGGCCGGGGTGTCCACGGGGGACACCCAAGCCTGTCCCGGGTTTTCCGCGGACTGACGCTACGGCCTGCCGTTGCGGTAGGCCTCGTCGAGCAGCTCGACGACGTGCACCACGCGCTGCCGGTTGCCGCGCGCCGCCACCCCCGCGCGCAGTTGCAGCAGGCAACCCGGATTGGCCGTGGCGATCACTTCGGCCCCGGTGCTCTCGGCGCAGTCCAGCTTCTTGCCCAGGATGGACGCCGCCATCTCGCGGTGCACCGCGTTGTATACGCCCGCGCTGCCGCAGCACATATCCGCCAGCGGCATCTCCTTGAAGCGCAGCTCCGGCACCGCCGCCAGCAGTTGCCGCGGCGCCTGCCGGATCTTCTGCCCGTGCGCCAGATGGCAGGAATCCTGGTAAGTCACCGTCAGCGGCAGCGGGCGCAGGGCACGGTTCAGCTCGATCGACGCCAGAAACTCGCTCACGTCCTTGGTGAGCCGGGCGAAACGCTCGGCGCGCTCGCGGCCCGCGGCATCGCCCTCGAACAGCTCGGGATACTCCTTCATGGTCGAGCCGCAGCCCGCCGCATTCGTGATGATGGCGTCGTAGCCGCCTTCGAGGAAGACCTCGAGGTTGCGCCGGGCCAGGCGCCGGGCCTGCTCGCGCAACCCCAGGTGTACGTGCAGCGCGCCGCAACAGGTCTGCCCCGCCGGAACCTCCACCTCGCAGCCGTTTTTCTGGAGCACCCGGATGGTGGCTTCGTTCAGCCGCGCCATGCACACGTTGGCCACGCAGCCGGCCAGAAACGCCACCCGATGCCGCCGCTGACCTTCCGCTGGAAACGTCTTGCCAATGTGACGGTAGAAGAAAGGCCGCTCCATGACCGGCGCCAGCCGCTCCAACTCGCCCAGCGCGCCCAATCCCTTCAGCACACCCGAGGAACGCAGCAGCTTCTGGATCCCGCTGGCCTGATACAGGTACAGCAGCGTCCCCGCCAGCCGCAGCCAGAACGGCGATACCATCAGGTGTTCCAGCAGGAACCAGCGCGCCAGCCGCGCCCGCCACGGCCGGCGGACAGTCCGCTCGATCAGCTCGCGCGCCGCTTCGATCAGCCGCCCGTAAGGCACGCCCGACGGACAGGATGACTCGCACGCCCGGCACGCCAGGCACAATTCCAAATGCTTGACATAGGCGGGGCCGATGGGCATGGCGCCTTCGGCGGCCTGGATCAGGTAGTGTACCCGCCCGCGCGGTGAGTCCATCTCCAGGCCCAGCTCCCGGTAGGTCGGACAAGCGTTCAGGCACAGGCCGCAGTGTACGCAGCGGTCCAGGTCGAAGGTTCGCGGCCCGGCCGCGGCGCTATCAGATGCGCCCATACAGCCTCCCGGGATTGAGCAGGTTGCCCGGGTCGAACATCCGCTTGATCCGGCGCATCACTTCCAGGTCCGGACCCGGACGGGGCCACAGTTCCATTCCCGGCTTCTTCTCCGGCGGTGCGGACTCGATGACCGCTTTCCAGCCCGCCGCGAGGCACACGCCTTTTATCCAGGCCTCCGCCGCCGCGCATGCACCGAAGTGGCCGTAGCAGACGCCCGTGCCTGCCCGCGCCACCACGGGCACGCCCAGCGCCTCCACCACCGCAGGCATCTGCGCCAGCGTCGCCGAGACCCGCACCACCGCCCCATCGGGATGCGCCGCCAGGAACCGCGGAGTGAACTCCCGGACACCGTTCCAGAACGCCTCTTCAGCCTCTTGCTCCAGTGCCTCGGCGCCGGGCAGCTCCCGCCCGTAACGCTCGATCACTGCCGGGTTGCCCCCGGCCTGCACCGCCAGCAGCCAGCCTTCGCGGCCCACTTGCGCCGCGGCCGGCGGGCTGACGAGGTCCATCGCCGCGGGCGTGAGCACGCTCTCGAGCACGCCGTCGCGCGCCCGTGCGGCCTCCTCCAGCCGCGCGAAACGCAGCAGGAAGGTCCGCGCGCACAGCGGCACGGGAAACAGCTTGAAATTCACCACGGCGATGGCCGCCAGCGTCCCGAACGAGCCGATCAGCAGCTTGCCCAGGTCCAGGCCCGCCACGTTCTTCACCACCATGCCGCCGGACTGTATGAGCTTTCCCTCCAGCGTGGCGAACTGCATGCCGATCACCACGTCGCGCGGCGTGCCGTAAAGTCGCCGCCGCGGTCCGCACGTGCCGGTGGCGACCACGCCGCCCACAGTGGCCCGCTCACCGAAGGGCGGGTCCAGCGGGAGCATCAGACGATCCCGCGCCAGCAGCTCGCGCAACTCGGCGTAGCGCAGCCCGGCCTCTACGCTCACCGTGAGATCGCGCGGCTCGTACGCCAGCACGCGCGCCAGCCCGGCGGTCGAAACGGTGACGGCGGCCTCCGCCAGCGGTCCGCCCATGCCTTGTTTCGTGAATTGCCCGCCCAGGGTGATGGTGCGGCCCGCGGCGGCCGCCTCGCCCAGGGCCTCTGCGAGTTCTTGCGGGGTTCGGGGCTCGAATGCGTTCATCGAATCCACTACTCTATCAGGGATGGCTATCGAGTTCCGAGAGGTGAGCGCGCCGCCGCTCGAGCGTTTCAGCGCGGCGGCGCCGGATGGTGCGGTGATCGGGATCATCGGCGAGACCGGGGCGGGCCAGGGCGTACTGCTGCGGCTGGCGGCGGGCTTTGAAAGACCGGTCGCCGGGCAGGTGCGCGTCACGGCGCCCGCGCGGCTGCTAGGCCCCGCCGACCCTCTCGAACTGGATGGCGCGCTCCTGTTGCTGGATCACGCGCTGGCGCAGCGCGACGCCCTCGAGCGCGCCCGCGCCACTGTCGCCATCGAGCGCCTGCGCCGCGCCGGCTCGACCGTCCTGCTGGTTTCCAACGAGGAGGAGCTGCTGGCGCAACTCTGCGACGAGGTGTGGTGGCTGGATCAGGGGCGCCTGGCCGGCCGCGGCGACCCGCGCGAGGTGCTGGCCCGCTATCGCCGCCACGTAGCCCGGCGTCTCGTGGCCTGGGGCGCCGGCGAGCCTGCCCCGCTGGCGCCCGCGCTGCGCCGCGGCGACGGCCGTGCCCGGATCCTGTCGCTTGAAACGCTCGACGAGAACGTCCGCCCCACCCAGGTCTGGCACAGCGGCCGTCCGGTGAGCGTGGCTGTTAAGGTCCGCTTCGAGCGCGCCGTGGCCGACCCGGTGGTCGGCATCATGATTCGCACCCGCATCGGCTTCGAAGTCTACGGCACCAATACCGAACTGGAAGGCCTCCCGCTGGGCCCTTGCCAGGCGGGCGAGACACTGCGGGTGACCTTCTGCTTCCCTTGCGACCTGTGCCCGCGCGAGTACACGCTCACGGCCGCCTCGCACGATCCCGACGGCGTCTGGCACGACTGGCTGGAGGACGCGGTGGCCTTCACGGTGGCGGATGAACGCTACACTGCCGGAGTGGCCAATTTGCGGGCGCGGGTCAGCGTCGAGCGAACGAACCAGCCTGAGACTCCTTGACCGCTCCCTCACGGTCGCGGCTGGGTAGCTTGCGCCGAAACCGGTAACCGAGCCGCGAGCGTCAGCGAGCGGTCTGAATCGCGCAGAGCTTACGGCGCTGGGGTTAGCCCTTGGGCTCCAGGATGAAGGTGGGCGCCACGCCAGCCAGGCT
>VFZS01000420.1 GCA_016871095.1 Acidobacteriota bacterium | reverse complement strand
CACGCCGAAGACGTGGGTGACCTCCTCGGCGGGACGTTGCTCGATGGGGATCAGCTCACCCGAGGCCAGCGTCAGGTCCAGCGTCGAAATGGGCGCGGCCACATAGAAGGGCACCTGGTTTTCGTGCGCCAGCACGGCCACGGAGTAAGTGCCGATCTTGTTGGCCACATCGCCGTTGGCGGCGATGCGGTCCGCCCCCACCACCACGCAGCCGATGCGCCCGGAGCGCAGGAAATGTCCCGCCATATTGTCGGTGATCACGGTGACGGGGATGCCGTCGTGCGCCAGCTCCCAGGCGGTCAGCCGCGCGCCTTGCAGGAAGGGCCGGGTTTCGCCGGCCATCACGTCGATCTTCTTGCCGGCGGCGATGGCGGCGCGGATTACTCCCAGGGCGGTCCCGTAACCCGCGGTGGCCAGGGCGCCCGCGTTGCAGTGGGTGAGGACGGTCTTGCCGTCGGCTACCAGTGGCGCGCCGTGACGGCCCATGGCCTGGTTGATGGCGATGTCCTCCTCGCGCACGCGCACGGCCTCCTCGACGAGGCGCCGCCGCAACTCGGCGAGGGGGCCGCCGCGGCCGGCCTCGAACAGCCGCTTCATGCGCTCGAGGGCCCAGAACAGGTTCACCGCGGTGGGACGGGTCTCGGCCAGAGTCCGGCAGATGGTCTCAAACTCGGCCTCCGGATCGGGAGAGCGGAGCACCCCTAAGGCCACGCCCATGGCCGCCGCCACGCCGATGGCCGGCGCCCCGCGGATCACCATGGCGCGGATGGCCTCGGCCACCTCGCGGTAGTCGCCGCAGGTGACGTACACCTCCTCGCGCGGCAGCCGCCGCTGGTCGATCATCACGACCCCTTCGTCGCTCCAGCGGATGGTTTCGATCATTACGACGGCCTCGGCACCAGCATTCCGAAGAAGAAAACGACGTTGTAGCCCGCGTGCATGACCGTGGCCGCGGCGGTCGAGCCCGAATGCTGCCGCATCCATCCGAAGGCCACGCCGGCCACCGTGATCAGCACTAGGTGCTTCCAGCTCCAGGCGTACTCGGGTCCGTGGAGGGCGGAAAACAGTACCGCCGTGCTCAGGATTGCCGGCACGGCCGTGAGGTTGCGGACCAGCAAGGGCATCAGGAAGCCGCGGAAGGCCAGTTCCTCCCAGAGCGGCCCCAAGGTGATGGCGAATCCACCCACCAGGAAGAGCGAAGTGCGGTCGCGCAGCAGCTCCATCAGGGGCATTTCCATCTGGGGAGGCCGCAGCACCCCGCCCAACGCGATCACCCCGAGGGCCGTGACCACTCCCCAGGCGAAACAATTCCCCCAGCCCTTCTCCGGCCGCTCCCAGGCCATCGAGCGCCAAAAGGGACGGCGGTAGCGCCCCTTGAGCCAGGCCACGAGGAATCCAAGCCACAGCACGTAGAAGACAAACTGGGAGGCCAGCAGGGGGACAGCCTTGGCGGGCGGTTTCCAGCCCCAGAACAGGGTCGGCAGCGTGACCAGGCCCGCCGCAGCCACCAGCAGGGGGACGGCCAGGGATCCCATCAGGAGCACGTCGGAATAGGCCCAGTAGACCCCCGGCTTGGGCGGGGGCAGGGCGGGGGCGTCCCAGTCGCTCATGGCTCACGCTCGATCAACGCAGCGGCGATCAGCGGGACCAGCAACTCATGGTGCCCGGTGAGGGCGATGCCACGCCCTCCGGCCCCGGCGTGCGGGCGCTCGACCACGTTCACCCGCGGCCGGTAGTGCTGCAAGAAGTCCAGGTTCACGGTAGTGAAGTCCTCCAGCCGGTGTCCCAAATTGCGGACCGCCGAGACCGCCTTCAAGAACACCTCCGGCAGCACCACGGCCGAGCCGGTGTTCAGGTAGACGCCCCCTCCGCCCAGCTCTGCCACCAGCGCGCAGAACAGCCGGAAGTCGTGATGGGTGGCGCAGCCCAGGGCGGCGGGGTCCGCCGCCGGATGCGTGTGCGGGGTGTCCGTTCCGATGGCCACGTGGACGGTTACGGGCGCCGCGGCCCGGTAGGACCCAACCAGCAGGCTGTAGGCGGCCAAGCGCGAGTCCGCGATCCTGTCCAGATGCCGGCCCAGCGCCTCGCCCATGCCGATCCCCTTGCCCGCGCCCGCGGCGATGGCCTGGTTCATTTCCCGTCCGGTCTCCTCGGCTGCGCCGAAGCTCCCGTCGGGAAGCGCCGCCTCGACCTCCTCGCTGGTGTGGCCCGCCAGGGCGATCTCGAAATCGTGGATCGCCGCCGCGCCATTGAGAGCGAAGGCGGTGGCGTAACCGCGCCGCATCAGGTCCAGCAAGACCGGCGCCAGCCCGCACTTAATGACGTGCCCGCCCAGGCCCCACAGGATGGGCCTGCGGGCCGCCCGCGCCCCTTCCAACGCTTCGATCAGCGCCCCGAAGGCCTCACCCGCCAGGATGCGCGGCAGGCCTTGCAGCCACCCCGCCAGGCCCGCGCCCTGGCGGTAGACCGCGGCGAAGTCCTCGATGCGGACCTTGCCGCCGCGCGCCTCCAGCGGGGCCGTCTTGAGCGCCCCGAAGTCCAATGGTTCCTTGGCGTACTTGCTCACTGGGTTCAGCCTCGCAGCACCTTGTGGAGCGCCTGGCCGGTGTAGCTCTTACGGCAGCGCGCCACCTGCTCGGGGGCGCCCGCCGCCACCAGGTTGCCGCCCGCGTCGCCGCCCTCCGGACCCAGGTCGATGATCCAGTCGGCGGTCTTGACCACATCGAGCTGATGCTCGATCACCACCACGGTGTTGCCCAGCTCGACCAGCCGCTGAAGCACGTCCAGCAGCTTCTGGATGTCCTCGAAGTGCAGGCCCGTGGTGGGCTCGTCCAGAATGTAGAAAGTGCGCCCGGTCTGCCGCCGGCTCAGCTCGCGCGCCAGCTTGATGCGCTGGGCCTCCCCGCCCGACAGCGTGGTCGAGCTCTGCCCCAGGTGAATGTAACCCAGGCCCACGTCCACCAGGGTCTGCAACTTCACCTGGATGGAGGGGATGTTCTCCAGCACTGCCCGCGCGTCTTCGACGGTGGCCTCCAGCAGATCGGCGATGGAATAGCCTTTGTATTTTACCTGGAGCGTCTCGAGATTGTAACGCCGCCCCCGGCACAGATCGCAGGTTACGTAGACGTCGGGCAAGAAGCTCATCTCGATGCGCTTCAGCCCGTCCCCTTCGCAGACCTCGCAGCGCCCCCCTTTGACGTTGAAGCTGAAGCGCCCCGGCTTGTAGCCCCGCTCCCGCGATTCGGGCAGCATGGCGAAAAGATCGCGGATGGGCGTGAAGGCCCCGGTGTAGGTGGCGGGATTCGAGCGCGGGGTCCGGCCGATGGGGCTCTGGTCGATGGCGATGACCTTGTCGATGTGCTCGAGGCCCTCGAGGGCGGCGTGCGCGCCAGGCTCCTGCCGCGAGCCGTGCAGCGCGCGCATCAGCGCGCGGTAGAGGATGTCATCCACCAGCGTGGACTTGCCGCTGCCGGAAACGCCGGTGATCACCGTGAACACGCCCAGCGGGAACTCCACGGTGAGGTTCTTGAGATTGTGTGCGCGCGCGCCCCGCACCACCAGGCGCTTCCCGTTGCCCGGCCGGCGACGCGCCGGCACCGGGATGCGGCGGTCGCCGGCCAGGTAGCGGCCGGTCAGCGAGGCGCTGGATAGGGCGATCTCGTTGGGCGATCCGGCGGCCACCAGGTTCCCCCCCAGCCGGCCCGCGCCGGGGCCCAGGTCGATGACGTGGTCGGCCCGGCGGATGGTCTCCTCGTCGTGCTCGACCACCAGCACCGTGTTGCCCAGGTCCCGCAAACGGGCCAGCGCATCCAGCAGGCGCCCATTGTCGCGCGGGTGCAGCCCGATGGACGGCTCGTCCAGCACGTAGAGCACGCCGCGCAGCCGCGAGCCGATCTGGGTGGCCAGACGTATGCGCTGCGACTCGCCCCCGGCCAGCGTGGCCGCCGAACGGTCCAGGCTCAAGTAATCCAGCCCCACCGCGCGCAGGAACTCCAGGCGGTGCCGGATCTCCTCGAGGAGCCGCCCGGCGATCTGCATCTCGCGGGCGCTGAAGCGCCATTGCTCCAGCACCGGCACGGCCCGCGCCAGGGGCAGCCCGGTGAACTCGGCGATCGAAGTCCCATGGACCCGGACGGCCAGGCTGCTGGCCTTCAGCCGGCGCCCCTGGCACTCCGGGCAGTCGATCGGAGACATGTAATCGAGCAGCCAGTCGCGGTAGGTGTCGGTGGACTCCTCGTAGGCTTCCTCCAGGATCTTGAGCACCCCCGCGAAAGAGTCGCCGCCGAACAACAGGTAGTCCTGCGCCCGCTTGGGGAGTTGCTCGAAGGGGCTGGCCAGGTCGATGCGCGCCTTCCGCGCCGCCTCGCCCACCCGGTGCTGTAGGTGGGCCGAGCCGGCGCCCGGCCCCAGCCCGCCTTCCAGCAGCGGCCGCGATGTATCCACCAGGATCTTGGCCGGGTCGAACATCCACTTGCTGCCCAGCCCGGCGCAGGTCTCGCAGGCCCCGTAGGGGCTGTTGAAGGAGAAGGAGCGCGGCTCGATCGCCGGCACGCTGGTCCCGCACTCCGGGCAGGCCAGCTTCAGCGAGTACAGCCGTTCCTCGCCGTTGACCACCGCCACCACTATCAGCCCGTTGGCCAGCTTGGCCGCCGCTTCCAGCGAGGCCTCCAGCCGTTTCTCCAGGCCCGGCTTCACCAGCAGCCGGTCCACCACCACTTCGATGGTGTGATTGCGCCGCCGGTCCAGCACGATGGTCTCGTCCAGCGACCGCAACACTCCGTCGATGCGCGCCCGCACGTAGCCCTGCCGGGCCAGCTTCTCCAGATCCTTGCGGTACTCCCCCTTGCGCCCGCGCACCACCGGCGCCAGGATCATCACCCGCTCGTCCTGCCGCAGCGCCGTGATCTGCCGCAGGATCTGCTCGGTGGTCTGCTGGGCGATCTCGTGGCCGCAGTTGGGGCAGTGCGGCACGCCCACCGAGGCCCACAGCAGGCGCAGGTAGTCGTAGATCTCGGTGATGGTGCCCACCGTCGAGCGCGGGCTGCGGTTGGCGGTGCGCTGCTCGATCGAAATGGCGGGGCTGAGGCCGTTGAT
>VFZS01000419.1 GCA_016871095.1 Acidobacteriota bacterium | reverse complement strand
GGGCGGGGCCTGCTTGGTTCCTTCCTCGAGAACCCCGAGGTGGACTGCGCGGCCCTCTGCGACGTGGACGACGCCCAGATCGCCAAGGGCGTGGCCCTGGCCGAAAAGCTGCGCAACGCGCGCCCGGCCGCGGTGAAGGATTTCCGCCGCCTCATCGACCGCAAGGACGTGGACTTCGTGGTGGTCGCTACTCCCGATCACTGGCACGCCCTGCCCACCGTCTATGCCTGCCAGGCGGGCAAGGACGTTTACTGCGAGAAGCCCCTGGCCACCACCATCTGGGAGGGCCGCCGGATGCTGGAGGCCGCGCGGCGTCACAACCGCGTGGTGCAGATGGGCACGCAGTGGCGCAGCGGCGCGCACTTCCGCGAGGCCGTCGAGTTCGTGCAGTCCGGCAAACTGGGCAAGATCCGCCAGGTGCGCGCCTGGGCTTACCTGGACTGGGTCGGCGGCATCGGCAGCCCGCCCGACAGCGACCCGCCCGCGGGCGCGGACTACGATATGTGGCTCGGGCCGGCGCCCAAGCGCCCCTTCAACCAGAACCGTTTCCACTTCAACTTCCGCTGGTTCTGGGACTACGCCGGCGGCCTGATGACCGACTGGGGCGTCCACCTCATCAACCTCGCGCTCTGGGCCATGGGACCGGCGCCGCCGCGCAGCGTGTCCACCTCGGGCGGCAAGTATGCCGTGGATGACCACACCGAGACCCCCGACACCCAGATCGCGGTCTACGAGTTTCCCACTTACACCCTGATTTGGGAGCACCAGATCCTGGGCGGCGTGGGCCTGGGCGGGCGCCCGCACGGTCTCGCCTTCAGCGGCGTCGAAGGCACGCTGATTCTGGACACCTCGGGCTGGGAAGTGATCCCGGAGGCCAAGAAACCGTTGGGCGTCTTCAAGCGCACGGTAAGCCCCACTGACCGCGCCGCCGACGGCCGCCCCGCGCACATCCGCAACTTCCTCGAGTGCATGCGCTCGCGCCAGCAGCCGGTCGAGAACCTCGAAGTGGGTCACTTCGTCTCGACCGTCGCCCATCTGGGCAACCTGGCGCTGCGCAGCGGCGCCAAGATCACTTGGGACGCCCAGGAGGAACGCGTCCTCGCCGACCCCAAAGCCGACGCCCTGGTCCGCGTGCCCTACCGCGCGCCGTGGAGTCTGTAAACCGGGGACAAAACCGGGGACAGCCCGCATGTTTCCGCCGCCCCAGCATCACTAGGCCGCCGGCGCCCCGTCCGGTTAACATAGAAACATGGTGGAACGGCTGCTGCTGGGACTGGTCGTCGCCGGCGCGCTGGGTGCGCAGCCCACCTGCCCGCCCACGCCCGCATACTCGCCCTGCGACCTGGTGTTCGAGCTGAGCGATCAGGAGGCCGCGGCGCACCCGAACCCGTACCTGTCGGTCACGCTCGAGGTTGAGTTCCGCTCTCCGCGTTACCGCACTTTCCGCATGCCCGGCTTCTGGGACGGCGGCCGCCGCATGCTGGTGCGCTTCACGCCAGTCGATCCCGGTCAGTGGGTCTTCCGCGTCACCAGCAATCTCGAGCGCTTCGACAGTCAGGAAGGACGCCTCACCGCCACCGATTCCGGCTCCCCCGGCTTTCTACAGCCCGCCAACCTGCACCACTGGGCCTTGGTCGATGACCTCAAGAAGACCCCGCACCTGTGGATGGGCGACACGCTCTACACCTTCGCCTTCATTCCCCGCCCGCTGTTCGAGCAGATCATCGAAACCCGCGCCCGCCAGAAGTTCAACCACCTCAGAGGGGTGATCCTGACGCGCGACGGCGATGCCTCCCCTTCCTTCCCCACGCCCGACCAGCCCGACCCGGAGCGTTTCCGCGAGCTGGACCAGCGCATCCTCTTCATGAACCGCCTGGGCATCATCGCCGACCTGGTGCTGGGCTGGGATGAGAACCATCTCGCCAGACTGTTCCCCACCTGGCAGCAGCGGGAACGTTACATCCGCTACGTGGTGGCGCGCTACGCCGCCATGCACATCACCTGGCAGGGCGTGCAGGAGTTCGAAGAGTACGAAGACGGCCGCGCGCTGCTCAAGGAAATCGGCGCGCTCATCAAGAAGCTGGATCCCTACAACCACCCGCGCTCCACGCACACTGTCTCCACCTCGGCCCCGCTCCTCGGCGACGGCTGGATGAACTACGTGGTCTACCAGTCCTCGACCGACGAAGTGGGCGCCATCGAGCGCCAGCTCTGCGCCGTTCCCCTGGTCAACTCCGAGTTCGCCTACGAGGACAGCGGCGCCGGCCGCAGCCACCCGCACCACGTCGATACGGATACCTTCCGCCGCCGCCTGTGGAACGCCACGATGAACGGCCAGTATCCCACCTTCGGCAACACCGGCACATACGGCGGGCGCAGGTTCACCGTGGACGCCAGGCACCTGGACTCGCCCGGCGCCCGCCAGATGGGCGCCTGGTTCGATTTCTTCTCCCAGACCCGTCATTGGGAGCTGGAGCCGTACTTTGACGTGGACGGCGGGCGCGCCGTGGCGCTGGAGGGCGTCGAATACATCGTGTACCTCGACAAGCCCGGCCCCGTCGAGATGCTGGTCGAGAAGCACACCTATCAGGTGATGTGGTTCAACCCCCTCACCGGCGAGTCCTTCAACCAGAAAAAGAACTTCAAAGGCGAGCGCTTCAGCGGTGAGCCGCCCGACCGCGCGCACGACTGGGTGCTGCACCTCCACCGCGAAGGCCGCAAGCGGTCCATGCTGCGCTCCTACAAGTTCGAGTCGCGGCCCGTCCTCAAGCAGGAGGTCGAGCAGAACCCCCAGCGGATCCCCTGCGAGATGGTCGCGCCGGCTAGCGACACGTTGTCTCGCGCTCAGCCCGGCAACTACGCGGCGAAGGTGACCCGGGACACGCGCGCCACACGCTCCATGATGTGGTTGTGGACGGGCGAGGTTTCGGCCGAGGGCCAGGGATACCGCATCCTCGGCGCCGGCCCCAAGGGAACGCTGCGGATTCCGGGGGGACTGGCGCGCGACCTTCCCGCGGTGCTGGACCTGCGCCTCTACGCGATGAACGCCAACGGCAAGCTCTACTCGCTGGTGCGTATCTTCAAGCTCACCGAATAATGGCGCGCATTCTAGCGATCGACACCACCACCGAGTTCGGCAGTCTGGCCCTGGTCGAGGCGGACCGCGTGCTGGAGGAAATCCTCCTCCACTCCGCCGGCGGCTTTGGGCACGTTCTCTGGGACCATCTCGAGCGCCTCCTGGCGCGGCGGGGTTGGACCACCGCCGACGTTGACGGCTTCGCCGCGGCCGCCGGCCCCGGCTCGTTCACTGGCGTGCGCATCGGGCTGGCGGCGCTGAAGGGGCTCGCCGAGGCCCATGGAAAACCGGCGGCGGCGCTATCGAACCTGGCGGCGGTGGCGTGGTTCGGTACAGCCCCGCGACGTGCGGTCGTGTTGGACGCGCGGCGCGGCGAGGTCTACGGGGCCGTCTATGGCGCGGCCTGGGAGATCATCGTACCGGAGGTCGTCAGCAAGTTCCCGGAGTGGCTTGCCAGCCTGCCGGAGGGCGATCTGGAGCTCCTCTCGACTGACTTCTCCCCCTTCCGCGCCGCTCTGGCCGGGACGCGTTTTGAGCACCTGCCCCTGCGCGAGGCGCCGCGCGCTTTGGCCGGTGCCATCGGTGTGATTGCCGCCACCCGCCTCGCCGCCGGGCTGGCCCAGGACCCCGCCGCCATCGACGCCAACTACGTCCGCCGCTCCGACGCTGAGCTCTTCTGGAAGGATCGCTAGTGTGCTGTCTCGCCAATGCCTTTACCATGCTGCCCCGTAGGATCGGCCTCCAGGCCTGTCAGCCACGCAGCGCCGATGGTCAACGAACTTGCGAGACAACACACTGGGGCCCGTATCAGCCGGACCACTCGCTGACGCTCGTGGCTCGGTTACTGGCTTCGCCGCACGTTGCCGAGCCGCGACCGTCAGGGAGCGGTCTGTCAGCGCACGTGCAGCCAGCCTATCCCCGCAGCCGGCGCGACTCGAGGTACTCACTCAGCTTCAGCGGCGTGTCGGCGCCCTGCTCGATGCGCCGGCGAAATGCCTTCTGGTAGCGCCGCAGCGTCTCCCACTTGCGCCGGCTGGGCAGATTGCAGGCGTCCATGTCCACCAGCAGATCGATCTCCCACGGATGAAAGCAGTTACGGTTCACCGTGCCGTTCTCGATCTCCCGCATGAGCCGGTTGAAACGGGTCAGAACCTGCTCGCCTTCAAACATACGCCTCTGGAGAGGGTATCGGCAGGCAGGCTCGCCACCTACAGAAAGTCGACCGCCCCCGAGTCCGCGTCAGGTGAACAACTGGCGCACTACGCGGCCCAGCGCCAACTGCTGCTGCGATTCCCCTACGCCCAGGATGGCGTAAATGGTACGCAGGAGATCCGCCGGGGTCACCGGCGATTCCGTGACTTCCTCGCCGCAGCGGTCGGTGGCTCCCACCACGCGCCCGCCCGCCAGGCCCGCACCCGCCAGCACCGCCGACCATGCCCCCGCGTGGTGGTCACGGCCGCCGAGGGCGTTGATGCGCGGGCTGCGCCCGAACTCACCCGCGGCCACGACCAGCGTGCTCGCCAGCAGGCCCCGCCCTTCCAGATGGTCCACCAGCCCGGAGAAGGCCCGGTCGAACTCCGGCAGCAGCACCTCGCGGAGCCGGACGAAGTTGTCCTCATGCGTGTCGAAGCACAAACGCGGCGCATCCACCACCACCAGCCGCGCGCCGGCCGCGACCTCCTGACAGGCCCGCCGGCAGCCTCGCTCCAGCGGCGCTTCCCCGAAATACCGGAACCGGGGAGCCGTCCCGCTGGCCGGCGTCAGAGCCGGCGTGGGCCGAAGCAGCCAGCGCGCCCGCTCGTGGTTGGTTTCCTCCGAGCACAGGGAACGCAGCAGGGTCAGCTTGTGCATGCGCCGGGCGATGCGTGGGAGATGCTCGGAGATGCGAATTCCCGGCACGCTGGTACGCATGGCGCGGAACTCGCCGCGGATCTCCCGTGGCGCTTCGGGCTTGGGGTCAAAACTGTCCAGGTGGCTCAAGCCCCCGCTGTGCCAGATGAGGATACACGCGCGGGCCTTTTCGGA
>VFZS01000418.1 GCA_016871095.1 Acidobacteriota bacterium | reverse complement strand
CGCCCTGGGGCGTGGCGCCATCACCGGCGAGGAAAACCGAGTCGCCATGCTGGAGCACCACGCGGTGGCCGCTGGGGAGGGTTCGGGATACGGGCGAGCCAGGATCCTTGTAGCGCTCACGGGTACTCAAGCTCCACAGCAGGCGAGGCACCGCTGAGGGCTGGCCGGTTTGGAGGAGAAAGGTGCGCCGCCAGCGCTTGTCGCGATCGTTGTCGGTCAGGGTGACCAGATCGCCGCGCTCCAGCCAGTTGAGGCCGGCGAACCGGTTCTCCACCCACGCCAGTTGCAGGGGCTGGGCGGTGAAGGGCGCGGCTAACATCAGCACGCGATCGCGGTGGGGCACCTTGCGGCGGGGATCGCCGCCATCCAGCGCCTCGGCCCAAACCAGGGTGGCCGGCGCGGTGGGCCGCCAGTGGTAGCCGCGCGGTCCCGTGGGCACGCCCTCGATAGGCACGGTGTCCGCCAGCGGGAGGCTGGCCAGTTTGTGAACCACCTTGCCGCCGCGGTCCCAGACTCCGACCTCCTTGGGAAAGTCGAAAACGGGATGGAGGTAGGAGTACGGCCGATGCACCCGGGCCACTAGCAGGTGCTGGCCGTCCGGGGCGAATGAAGCGGTCTGGAAGACGGCCGGCTTGCCGATGGGCGTGATCCGCTCGCTGGCCACATCCACGATGGCGAGCTGGGCAGCGGCGTAGTAGTCGAACAGGGCCTCGTCGTGCGGGCAGGTCAGCAGGTCCTGATAGGTGCGCACCGGCCCCGGGCGGCCCGAGGATTCTTGAACGGCGGGCCCTTCCGGCGCGGCGGGCCGCACCGGCGGCTGCCCGCGCCCGGCGGGCACCAGCCGCACCAGCAGCTCGCGGCTGCCGGGCAGCCACTGGAGCGGGTCCCCGTGCGCCGCGTTCAGGGCGACTCCCTTGATGCGGCGGAGCCGGCCCGAGGGGGCCTCGCCCAGCCAGAGCTCGATCCCGGAGGCGGTGGTGTTGGTGAGAGCGAAGTAGCGACCGTCGGGACTCCACTCCGGACGCCCGGGCCTGGCATCCGCCGGCAGGGCGATCTTGGACTGGGTTCCGTCGGCGATCTTCTGGAGGGTGATGGAAATGTAGTACAGGCCCGGGTGCGGGCCGTTGGTCCTGGGGTTGATCCGCAGACCGGCCAGCCGCAGCATGGGCTGCACCAGATCGGCCAGGGGCGGATAACGGCGGGGCTCGACCAGCAGCGCGTGATCCCGCGCCGGGCTAAGCAGGAGCTGCGGAGCGGCCGGCGCCCGCAGCACATCCAGCACCGCCTTGGGCGGCTGCTGGTACTTCACCTGAGGGGCGGCCGCCGCCGGCCACAGCAGGCACACAGCAAGAGTGAATTCCCTCATAGATGGGTCCAGTCTATCCTGTTTGGGCCGGGCGGAGGGTTATGTGCCCGAGGCGAAATGCCGCTCCTCCTCCTGTTGGCTCATCTCGGGGCTTTTCAGCAGCCGGTAGACGATGCGGCTGGAGCTCATCTTGGACTCCACCCAATCCACGCCCTCGGAAGTAATGGTGTAGTCGCTAGTGGTGTCGTCCCGCCTGAGGAAGGCCTTCTCTTTCAGGTACCAGATGGTGAATTCCAGGTGTTCGCGTGGCAGCGCCGTCATGGCTTCCAGGTCCAGCATCGAGAGGCTGGCGCGCTCGGGGTGGGTCTTGCGCCGGTTGTAGAGCAGACACAACACGCCCAGGCGCCGGTTGGCCTCGGCTTCGACACCCACCACGAAGTCCTTCATGGCGAAGACGGGCACCGGCTGCGCCTGGTCGGTGCGGAGCCGCTCGTCGTACTCGGCCCGCCGCTGAGGAGAGCCCAGCGCCTCGTAGGCCTGGCGCAGCTTGATGAACATCTCCATGTCGCCGGTATGGGGGTTGTCCGGGTGGAAGCGCGCGGCCAGCATGCGGTAAACGCGCTGGATGGTCTCCGCCTCGGCGTTGGGGCTGATTTGCAGCAGCTCGTAATGATCAGGCAGGTCCCCGTCGGCCATATCCAGCGATTCTAGCACCGTCCTGCAACCTGCTGGCGCGCTGTAACCGGCTGAACGTGCTGCCCCGTCTGACGGCGCACTGCGAGCGTAGCCGTGACCAGCGCTCGGTCTCCCACCCGGTCGGGGAATTGGCTTTGGACGCCGACCACCCAGCTGCGGCGATGCTTGGTCGCTTGAGACATTCGTGTTCCTCCCGTGGACAAGACTGAGGCTATAGGGCGCCGTGCGGCAAGCGTACAGATGCGGGTGCGCATGCATTCGCGTTTGGGCGGGTGGATTCGCGGGAAGGGGCGGCCGCAAAGTGGCTGTTGCGGCACGGGGGCGGATTCTGATAGGCCGCGCGGAGCCGGGAAGATCCAGTTATGGCGGCGCCGGAAAGCGGAAGGCGGGAGTTGGCCGGGTGGAAGGAGATCGCCGATTACCTGCGCATGAACGTGCGCACGGCGCAGAAATGGGAGGCGGAAAAGGGGCTGCCGGTGCGGCGCTATCCCGGGGAAAAGGGCCGGGTGTATGCCTATACCGGCGAAATATGCGCCTGGAAGGAGGGGCACGGGCCAGCGAATGATCGGCTCTGGGGGCGATGGAAAATGCTGCTGGCGGGAACGGCGCTGGCGGCCGGGGTGGTGGCGGCAGGGTTGCTGCTACGGCCCGGTCAGCCGCCGGCGGACTACCGGGTCGAGCCCAACCACTTCGTGGCCCTGGATGGCCAAGGCAAGGAGCTTTGGCGTTGCCGGCCGCCGCAGGCGGCCCATTGGACCACCTACCAGCACCCGGAGTTGCGCGCCCAGCAGGTCAGCTTCTTGGACCTCGACGGGGACTCCCGAGTGGAGACACTATTCAAGCTGCTCGCGGCCCCGCCTCTGGAGTACGCAGTGGCGCTGCTGTGCTTTTCGCAAGACGGACGGCTGAAGTGGGAGTTCCGTCCCGGGCGGAAGGTCGCCACGGCTACGCAGACCTTCTCGGAGCATTACAGGCTGTCCCAATTCACGACCCTCAGCCTGCCCGGGCGGAAGGGCAAGTACGTGGTGGTCACAAGCTGCCACGACTGGAGCTGGCCCAACCAGATCGTGCTGCTCAGCCCGGAGGGGAAGATCGCAGGCGAGTACTGGCATTCCGGACACCTGCTGGCGCTGGGCATCGCCGACGTGGACGGCGACGGAGTGGAGGAAATCCTGGCTGGGGATGTCAGCAACGCCCGCCGCCGGGCTGTGCTGGTGGTCCTGGATCCTCGCCGCCTCTACGGCGCTTCCCGCGAGCCAGAAGGCGACCCCCACCAGCTCCAGGGCTTTGCCACGGGCGCCGAGAAGAGGATCATCTACTTCCCGCGGACCTGCATCACGGAAGCCACTTCGCAGCCGTACGACCATACACAATCAATCAAGGTCGCCGGAACCTCGATTGACGTGGTGGTCATACCAGGGCACAGCCGGTCGGCAGACACCTACCTGATATACCGCTTCGACCGCGAGCTGAACCTGCTGGGGGTGACGCCGCCCGACGTTCTCGGGGCCCGGCACCGCGAACTCGAGCGGGCCGGCAAGCTGGACCACGCCCTGGGCCCCCGCGACTTCGAGCAGTGGAAGCAGATCGAGGTCATCCAGCGGTAGCGGCGTACACCTCAGTGGGGCCGGCTTCAGCCGGCCGCAAGCTGAAGCTCGCGCTACAGGCGCAGGATGCGGATGGAGCCGTTGGAGGTCCCCAGTTGCAGCAGCGGGCCGCCCGCACCGATCTGGCCCTCGACGTGGTCCTTGCCCAGGGTCCCGCTGCGGATGGTCACGTCGAAATCGCTGGTGATGGAACCGTGCGAGGTGTGCGCCCGGACCTGCGCCTGGGTGGCAGCCGGCAGCCGGAGGGTGATCGAGGAATTCGAGGTGCTGGCCCGCACATCGTTGCTTTCCAGGGCTTCGAAGGCCACGTCGATGCTGCCGTTCGAGCTGCTGAACCGGAAGGCCTTTTGCGCGCTGACCTTGGCGATGCGCGCGTTGATGCTGCCGTTCGAGGTGCTGGCATCGACCGAGCCGCGCGTCTGGGTCAGACGGATGGCCCCGTTGGAGGTGCGCAGCACGGCGTCCGCGGCGACCTCGTCACCCTCGATGGCCCCGTTGGAGGTGCGCACGTCCAGCCTCCCGGCCAGCTTGCGCATGCGAACCGAGCCGTTGGAGGTTTCCAGGCGCGCCCCACCCTCGATGTCCTCAACCCGTATGGAGCCGTTCGAGCTGGCAATACGTTCCAGCTCCACCTTGCGTGGAACGCGGATGAAGTACTTGGCCCCCATGTTGCGATAGCGCCCGGAAGGCCGCACCGTGCGGACCCGAACCGCGCCCTCGGAAGCCTGAGCCTCGATTTTCAGGTCTTTGAGATCGCCCTCGGTGGCGGCGTACTTGGCGCCCGAGATCTGCACCGAGTCCTTCTCCCAGCTCAGGATCTCGACCGAGCCGTTGAAGTTCTCCAGGGTCAGCCGGCCGCCCGGCTTGAGGTCATAGGTGTACTGGAAGTCCTCGCGGTAGCGATCGGAATCGAGGAATCCTTCCAGCTCACAGCCACACAGAAGCAACAGGGCCGGCAGCAGAGCCAGCAGCGGTAGACGAGTTCGCATCTCTCACCTCATCGGAATATACGATGCCCGGCGGGGTTTGTTCCTGGAATTCCAGGCCCGCCTCCCGACGTGCGTTCTCGCCGGCTTCCAGGCTATGATAGCCCTTCTGATGCTGCTCCCGCGCCTGTATCCCATTCTGGACACCGCCACGCTGGAGCGGTGCGGCTGCCCGGTGACGGCGGCGGCGCAGGCCATGCTGGCGGGCGGGGCCCGCATCCTCCAGTTCCGCCACAAGGGGCATTATTCGCGCGCCATTTTCGAGCAGGCGGAGCAAGCGGCGGAGTTGTGCCGCCGCGCCGGCGCGCTGTTCATCGTGGATGACCGGGCCGATATCGCGCTGCTGGTGGACGCCGGGCTGCACGTGGGCCAGGACGATCTGTCGCCGGGCGACGCCCGCCGGTTGCTGGGTCCGGAGCGCGTGCTCGGTTTCTCGACGCACAATGAGGCGCAGCTCACGGCGGCGCTGGCCGAGCCGGCCGACTACCTGGCCTTCGGCCCGGTGTTTCCCACCGTCACCAAGGAGCG
>VFZS01000417.1 GCA_016871095.1 Acidobacteriota bacterium | reverse complement strand
TCGCGCAGACATTGCTGCGCGCGGGCGAAATCGTACTCGACTTCATATTCGAAGTCGCGCAGAAACTCGCCCTCGACGCCGATGCGGTTGCGGCGCAGCTCGAAGGAGTCGCGCTCGTCCGGATCCTGGGGCGTGACGGTGCGGGAGTCGGCCTGTAGCTTGACCCGGAAGTCGGCGCGGAAGAGGTCGCGATAGCGCAGGGAAGGGCGGCGCTTGAACTGGACGTGCAGGCCGCGGGAAGCGGCCTTGGATTTCTTGGTCGTCTTGGGTGCGATCTTCTTGACCTGGGGCGGCGGAGGGTCCTGCAAAACGGGCGGGGGACAGAGGAGCAGCGCGGTCAGCATCGCCAGTAGCCCTGAGGCACAGATCATGAGAGGGACTAGCGGTCGCGCTTGCGGAGCCGCTCCCAGTTGACCGACTTCAGAGCGGCGCCCTCGCCGGCCTTCAGCTCGTCGTTCAGGTGCTCCAGCGAGGTGTCCTGAGGGACCCAAACCCGGTAGCGGATCCCAGCCTGCTCTCCGTGCGAGGTCTCCCGGGTCTCGAAACGGACCCTGTGGCGCACGAGTACGTCCTGCACGTGGGCGGTGGGGAAGTCAGCGCCTTCGGTGGACAGAGAGAGGATCATGGCCCGCGGCACTTTCCCGGTAGCGTGCTTCAGCCAGAGAAGCACCAGGCAGAGAAAGGCAGTCCCAAGGCCGGCCAGGGCGAAGGCGCCCACCCCGCAGGCCATCCCCAGACCCAGCGACAAGAAGAGGATGATGGCGTCCTTGGGATCCTCAACCGGGGTGCGGAAGCGGACGATGCTGGCGCCTCCGGCGATGCCAAAGGCGCGGGCCAGTGAGTCGCCGATCAGAATCATCATCAGGGCGCCCGCCACGCACAGCAGGATCTGGGCGTGCTCCATGGATAGTCCGGCGATCCTCTCGCCGCTTCCCACGCGGTGCACGGAGGTCAGCAGCAAGCCGACCAGGAAGGCGGCCAGCAACTTGAGCATCTCCAGGAAAGGGTGATGCAGGGTGGGCAGCACCTTGGCTGCCTGCTCGATAGGGAGGCTGAATACCCGGCCGGTGATGATCGCGTCGCGCCAGACGAGGCCGGCCACCACCAGCGTCAGGCACAGCAGCGCACCTCCGAGAATGCGTCGGTCAAAGCACCACTTGTCGCCTAAAGCGCCGAAGATACCCCTCATTCGTAGGCCTGAGCCTGAGGATAGCACAAAGACAGAAGGCAAAAGGCAGAGGAGGGCCTCCAGGCATCCGGCGGGGCGCACCCGGCCTGGGGATTGTGCCGGAGGAGCGCGGTCCGGGTACAATGGGCTTTCATCTTCGGATCGAGGAGTGAACATGCGACTGGGCGCCGTCACGTACAACGTCCTGAAGGACTGGGACGTGGAGACGATCATCACGAAACTGGAGGAGGCCGGCTTTGAGGCGGTGGAGCTGCGGACCGGGCACAAGCACGGGGTCGAGCCGGCGCTCGGAGCCGAGGAGCGCAAGAAGGTGCGCGAGCGCTTCGAGCGCAGCAAGGTGCGGCTGCTGGGCTACGGAACCACCTGTGAGTTTCACTCGCCGGAGGCGGCGGTGCGGCAGGAGCAGGTGAAGATCGGCAAACAGTTCGTGGACCTGGCGCACGACACGGGAGCGTGGGGCATCAAGGTGCGTCCCAACGCCATGCCCAAGGGCGTACCGCCGGAAACCACCATCCAGAACATCGCGGACGGCCTGCGCGAGCTGGGCGAGTACGGCCGGGGCCGGGGAGTGGAGATCTGGCTGGAGGTCCACGGGGCGGAGACGAGCATCCCGAGCGTGTGCGCGGCGATCATGAAGGCCACGGCCCACCAGAATGTGGGGCTGTGCTGGAACTCGAACGCGCGGGACATCGTGAACGGTTCGGTGAAGCCGAGTTTCGACCTGCTGAAACCCTGGATCAAGCACGTGCACATCAACGAGCTGGCCAACCCGAAGTACCCGTGGCGCGAGTTATTCAGCCTGCTGCGGGAGTCGGGCTACGACCGCTACACGCTGTGCGAGGCCCAGGAGAGCAAGGAACCGGAGCGGTTCCTGCGCTGGTACAAGGCGCTGTGGACGGAGATGAACCGGCCATGCTGAGGAGAACCGCTCGCTTACGCTCGCGGCTTGGTCTGGCGCTCGTTGCCTGGGTGGCGTGGGCCGCGGCGCCCACGCCGGAGAGCCACTTTGGACACCGCATGGGCGCCGACCGCACGGTGCTCGATTGGGACAAGGTGGTGAGTTACTTCCGTGCCCTGGAGAAGAGCTCAGACCGCATCCGGATCCGGGAACTGGGCAAGAGCACCGAGGGGCGGCCGTTCATCGCGGCCACCATCGCCTCGCCGGCGACCTTGAAGCAGTTGGACCGCCACCAGTGGATCCAAAAGAAGCTGGCCGATCCGCGGCAGACGCCGGAGGGGGAGGCGGAGAAACTGATCGCCGAGGGCAAGGCGGTGGTGCTGATCACGTGTTCGATACACGCCACGGAGATCGGCGCGACGCCCGCGGCGGTGGAGCTCGCCTGGCGGCTGCTGACGGAGAACAGCTACAAGCACCGCGCCATTCTGGACAACGTGGTGTTTCTGCTGGTGCCGTCGCTGAATCCGGACGGCCTGGAAATCGTCACGCGATGGTACCGCAAGACGCTGGGAACGCCCTTTGAGGGGACCAGTCCTCCGGAGCTGTACCAGAAATACGTGGGCCACGACAACAACCGCGACTGGTACATGTTCACGCAGGCCGAGACGCGGCACACCATCTCCCAGCTCCACAACGTGTGGCATCCGCAGATCGTCTATGACCTGCATCAGCAAAGCCCTTACGGGGCGCGCATGTTCGTGCCGCCTTGGATCGACCCGATCGAGCCGAACATCGACCCCATCCTGGTGGCGCTGACCAACATGATCGGGACCGGGATGGCGGCGGATCTGACCGCGGCGGGCAAGGCGGGAGCGCTGGTGAACTCGAACTATGATCTATGGTCGCCGGCGCGGCACTACCAGGCCTACCACGGGGGGATGCGAATCCTCTCGGAAGCGGCCAGCGTGCGCATCGCCACGCCTGTTCAGATGAAGGCGGGGCAAGCCGGGGCTCCGGAGACCGTGGCCGTGCCGCGGGAGCGAAGCTGGAACTACCCGGAACCGTGGACCGGGAGCGAGTGGCGGCTGCGGGACATCGTGGACTACGAGCTGATCGCCATGGAGTCGTGCCTGTACCAGGCGGCGACGCGGCGGGAGGACCTGCTGCGGGCGTTCTACCGCATCGGGCAGCGGGCGGTGGCGCGCCGGTCGCCGCAAGCGTTTGTGATCCCGGGCATGCAGCCGGACCCGGGCGCCGCGCGAAAGCTGCTGGAGACCCTGGCGTTCGGGCTGGTGGAGATCGAGCAGGCCGGCGCGGCGTTCGAGGCGGGCGGGAAGAAATACGCGCCGGGCAGCTACGTGATCCGGGTGCAGCAGCCCTATAGCTCGTGGGCCAAGGCGTTGCTGGAGCGGCAGCGCTACCCCGACCTGCGGCAGTACCCGGGTGGTCCGCCGCGGCGGCCTTACGACGTCACGGCGCATACGCTGCCGCTGCTGATGGGCGTCGAGGCGGATGCGGTCGAGACGCTGCCGGCGGTGGCGCTGAAGCGGGCCGTCGAGTTCAGAGTGGAGCTGAGCACGCGGCGGCCGCCCTTCGGCGGGCTGCCGGCCGGCGACACGGAGACCTGGCGCGCGGTGAACCGCCTGTGGGAGTCACGGCGGCCGGTATGGCGCGACGCGGGGGCAGGCGATTTCTTCCCCGAGTTCGTCGAGGCGCGGAACCTGAAGGAGCTGAAGCGCCCGCGGGTGGGGCTGTACAAGAGCTTCATGCCCAGCATGGACGAGGGCTGGACGCGGTGGATTCTGGAGCAATTCGGTTTCGCCTACCAGAGCGTGGGGAACCGCGAGATCCAGGCGGGCGGCCTGAGGAACCGTCTTGATGCGCTGATCTTCCCGGACCAGGGGTCCGCCGGCATCGTGAGCGGCTATCGCGCGGGTTCAATGCCTGAGGAATACACCGGAGGACTGGGCGATAAAGGCGCGGAAGCGCTGAAGCAGTTCGCCGGCGCAGGCGGCACGCTGGTATTTCTGAACCACTCGGCGGAGTACGCCACCGAGCAGCTTGGAGTGAAGCTGAAGAACGTGGTGCGCGGGTTGTCGAACCGGGAGTTCTACACGCCGGGTTCGCTGCTGAACGTGACGCTGGACGGGCAGAGCCCCCTGGCCTGCGGGCTGCCGGGGCGAATCGCCGTCTGGTCGGAAGGCAGTCCGGCATGGGAGGTTCCCGAGGGCACGCCGGCGCGGGTGGTGGCGCGGTATCCGGATGGGGACCTGCTGGCTTCGGGGTGGCTGCTGGGTGAGAAGTACATAGCGGGGAAAGCGGCGCTGGTGGACTACCCGCTGGGAGCGGGCCGGGTGATCCTGTTCGGGATGCGGCCGCAGTACCGGGCGCAGAGCTACCAGGCCTTCAAGCTGCTGTTCAACGCGCTGGCGGGGAGGTAGGCCCGGCTGTGCGATATTGGTGTTGGGGTGAACGTGAGACTGGTTGTGACCATCTACCAAGACGAGGACGGTGTCTTCATCGCGGAATGCCCCTCAGTCCCGGGCTGCGTGAGCCAGGGACGCACGGAGCAGGAGGCGGAGGAGAACATCCGCGACGCCATCCGTGAGTGCCTGGTGGTGCGCGCAGAGAAGGGGCTGCCGCTCGTCGTGACCACGCGCGAGGTCGAAGTGGCGCTCTGATGCCGCGCCTACCGGTTCTCAGGCCGAGGGAGGTCGTTCGGGCATTCGAGCGGCTGAGCTGGGAGGTGGCCCGGCAGCGGGGCAGTCACGTCATCCTGACGAAGCCGGGGAGCATCGCCAGTCTGTCCGTGCCGCAGCATCCCGAGGTAGCGCGGGGGACACTGCGGGCCTTGATGGCCAGGGCCGGCCTTAGCCCGGAGCGGTTCCTGGAAGCGCTGGAGGGGTGAATCCCGCCCCTCCTACGCCACCACCGCGGTGCAGTGGGCGCAGCGGCGCGCTCTGACCTGGATTTCGCTGAGGCACTCCGGGCAGGGCCGCGTACCGGGCGGCGCCGGCGGGGCCTCCTTCTTCAGGCGCGCGGTG
>VFZS01000416.1 GCA_016871095.1 Acidobacteriota bacterium | reverse complement strand
GATCGCTTCCAGTGTAGCGCATTGGTGCTCCGCCGTGGAGCAGGGCTACCATTAGCAGGAAGGAGAAAAAGATGCGCCCTGTGCTCCCCGTCTTCCCGCTGTGCCTGGCCACGCTGCTGGCCCAGCCGCCCGCGCCGCTCATCTCGCCCGAGGTTCATCCCGACAGCCGCGTGACTTTCCGCCTGCGGGCGCCCAGCGCCCAGAAGGTGGAGCTGCGCCGCGAGGGCGCCGCCGCCGTCGCCATGGCGAAGGACGAGAGCGGAGTCTGGTCGGTCACCGTCGGCCCGGTCGAGCCGGACCTGTACGGATACACCCTGGTGGTTGACGGCCTGGGCTTGATCGACCCTTCCAACCACCTGATGAAGCCGAACCTGCTCAACACCCAGAGCATGGTTCACGTGCCCGGTCCCGCCTCGCTGCCCTGGGAGATCAACAACGTGCCGCGCGGCGCGCTGCACCGGCACTTCTACCGCTCAGGCCTGGTGGGGGACGATCGCGACTTCTTCGTCTACACCCCGCCGAACTACGACCCGAACGCGAAGACGCCCTACCCGGTCCTCTACCTCCTGCACGGCTTCAGCGATGACGCCAGCGGTTGGACCGCCGTGGGACGCGCCCACGTCATCCTCGACAACCTCATCGCGCAGGGCAAGGCCCAGCCCATGCTGGTGGTCATGCCGCTGGGATACGGTGCGCCGGAGGTCGTCCGGCGCGGCTGGACGGGCGTCCGCGATGCGGCCCTGTGGCGGCGCAACGTCGAGTGGTTCCGCGACGCCACGCTTCAAGAGGTGCTGCCCCTGGTGGAGAAGGGCTACCGCGTGTCGAAGGATCGCACTCGGCGCGCCGTGGCTGGCCTCTCCATGGGCGGCACGCAGGCGCTGTTCACCGGACTGAACGCGCTGGACACCTTCGCCTACGTCGGCGCTTTCAGCTCGGGCGGCCTTCAGCCGGATCTGGACGCCACCTTCCCCGGCCTGGATGCCAAGGCCAACGACAAGCTGCGGCTGCTGTGGATCGCCTGCGGAACCGAGGACCGGCTGATCGATGCCAACCGCAAGCTCATCGAGTGGCTCAAGTCCAAGGAGATCCGCCATACCTGGCTGGAGACCGGGGGCGCCCATACCTGGATGGTGTGGCGGCGGTATTTGGCCCAGTTCGCGCCGCTGCTCTTCTAACGCCCGGCCCCACGGATGGCGGCGGCGATTTCGCGGGTGGTTTCCTCGTCGCCCATCAGCACGCGCTGGGGCAGCCAGAAGGCATCCTGGATGCAGGCTTCCGCGACCGGGCACGGCTCGATGCGGCAGCCGCCCTGCTGATACAGCGGGTTGGCGTACAGCGTATGGGGATAGAACGGCGTGCAGGGGATGCCCTGCGCGGTGAGCGCCCGGTGAAACTCGTCGCGTGCAGCGCCGAACTTCGCGGCCTCGATGCGTCCCAGCAGCAGGTAGTAGGAATGCGCTGTGGCCTGCGGCGGGACCTCCTGGAACCGCAGGCCCGGCACGTCCGCCAGCTCCGCGCGCAGCAGTTCCGCATTCCGCGTACGCAGGACGATCTGCTCGGGCAGCCGCTCAAGCTGCGCCAGCAGCACCGCAGCCTGCCACGCGGTCAGGCGGTAGTTCGTCCCCAACTCGAAGTGGAAGAACCAGCCCTCGCCGGGGCGGCGTCCCTGGTCTGCCAGTGACCGCACCCGCGCGGCCAGCCCGGCATCGTTGCTGACCAGCATGCCGCCTTCGCCCGCCGTCATCACCTTCGAGTTCTGAAAGCTGAACGTGCCGAGCACGCCCAGGCTGCCCGCGCGCCGCCCGTTCCATTCGGAACCGTGGGCGTGGGCCGCGTCCTCAATCAACAGCAGGCCACGCTCCTCGGCCAACGCCATCAGGCAGTCCATATCGGCCAACTGCCCGCCGAAGTGCACCGCGATGATCGCCTTCGTCCGGGGCGACGCCGCGGCCGCGGCGCGCTCGGGGTCCAGGTTGAAGCTGAACGGCTCGATGTCCACGAACACCGGCGTGGCGCCCACGCGCGAGACCGCTGTGGCCGTGGAGATGAACGAGATGGCCGGAACGATCACCTCGTCGCCCGGCCCTACCCCCGCCGCCTGGAGCGCCAGCTCCAGCGCCACCGTGCCGTTAGCCAAGCTCACCCCGTGCGCGCACTGCTGGAAGCCGGCGAATTCGCGTTCGAACCGCTGCACCAGAGGGTTGAATCCGCCCCACTGCCCGCTCTCGAGGACCGCGCGCAGCAACTCGACTTCGCGCTCATCCCACACGGGCCAGTTCGGTATGCGCATCAGTCACCAGGATATGCCGGGCTAACAGCCCGGCGCGGACTGAGAGTCCGCCCCACGGTCTACCCCAGCTTGGGCGGGATCTCGTTCAGCGGCCCCACCCAGTGCAACTGGCGCTCCATGTCGCGATGCAGGCGGTAGCTGCGGCGCGCCTTGGCGATCTCCTCGCCCCGCACGTCGATCTTCGCCAGGTCCCACTGGCCCAGCCCCACCTGCCAGCAGTATTGCAGGTAGGCCATCCAGGCGGCGTTGATGCCCATGACCTCGACGGCCACACGGTCGGCGGCGATGTAGTCGGTCGAGGCGATGGCCACCCGGTGCGGCACCGGCGTGCCGGAGCCGGGACCGTCGCCCTCCATGCCCTCGTAGCCGTCCACCAGCGTGACGCCCCAGAAGGGCTGCATCTTCTGCGCCGTCAGCATCATGTTGTAGTGCGTCTGGCGCACTCCGCCGTGATACTTGCGCTTGTCGTTCCAGCGCGGGGTCTCTTTGGGAGCCTGGTGCAGTGGCGCGCCCAGGGTCATGTTCTTCACCGACAGCGTGGCCACCACGGTGTTGTGGGTCTTCAGAAGGGCCGAGCAGATGATGAAAGCGTCCGGGTCCAGCAGCCGCGCCGCTAGCCGCACCGGCTGCACGTGCAGGTCGGGACTGAGCAGCGGGATGACCTGGTAGTGGGCCTCCTCATTCAGGTCCACCAGTCTCACCTCTCGCGGCTTGAACTCCGCCGGCAGCTTGGTGTAGCCGAAGTTCTCGTAGCCTTGCAGGGTCTCGCCGGCCGAGGACTCGGCGATCACCACCGGTCCCTTGAACCGCGGCGCCAAATAGTCCAGGATGCCGCGCAGCGTGTCGGCATGGGTGGCGGCAAGCTGGCGCTGGGTGGAGACGTTGTTGGGCTTGATGACCACGTACTTCTTCTGCTTGAGCAGCGGCCGGATCTGCTCGTCGATGGCCGCCAGCGTGTCGTGAGCCAGCTTGCGCCGGTCCGCGCCCGTGACCAGCGCGACGGTGGCGCGCTTCTCGTAAGGGAACACGGGTTCGGGCTTGTAGGCCGCCTGCGGTTCCTGGCCCACAAGCGGAATCCGGCCCGCCACGCCGGTTGCGGCGGCCGCGTGCAGGAAATGACGCCGTGAGAGTGCCAGTGGCATAGGGTGCCCTCCGAAGTCTACAATAAGAGGTGTAAGTCTCGATTATACCTCGTCACTGGGAGATGACATGAAAGCTGGTTCCTCACGTCGCAATTTCCTGGCCGCCGGGCTGGCTCTGCCCGCCGCGGGTTTGGCCACCGCCTCACGGGGCACCGGCGCCGCGGCGCCAGCCGCCCCGCGGCTCGCCAGCGCGGCCGCCGGCGACCTCAAGTACCGCACCCTGGGCAAGACCGGATTGAAGGTCACCGAAGTGGGTTTTGGCTGCATGATCACTTCGGACCCGAGCGTGATCGAGAAGGCCGCCGATCTGGGCATCAACTTCTTCGACACCGCCCGCGGCTACCAGGGCGGCAACAACGAGCGCATGCTGGGAGCGGTGGTAAAAGGCAAGCGCAAGCAGGTCTACATCTGCACCAAAACCGGCGCGCGCAGCGCCGACCAGGCCGTCGAGAACCTGGCCACCAGCCTCAAGGAGCTGGGCACCGACTACGTGGATGTCTGGTGCCTGCACGCCCGCAGCCGGGCCGACCAGCTCACCGACGAGTTGCTGGAGGCCCAGCAGACCGCCAAGAAGGCCGGCAAGATCCGCTTCGCCGGGCTCAGCACCCACAGCGGCCAGGCCGACGTCATCCAGGGCGCCATCAAGACCGGCAAGATCGACGTGGTGGTGGTCTCCTACAACTTCACCATGGGCGACAGTCTGAACGAGGCCATCGCCGCGGCCGACGCGGCCGGCATCGGCGTGGTGGCCATGAAGGTGATGGCGGGCGGCTTCCGCCGCGCCCGGGAGGGCCAGCCGCTATATGACACCCTGAAGCGCGAGGGCGCCATGGCCGCCGCGCTGAAGTGGGTGCTCCAGAATCCCAAGGTCCACACCACCATCCCCAGCATCACCGACATGGACCAGCTCGACGAGGACCTGCGGACCATGGGAGCGCCGCTGACGGACTCCGATCGCAAGCTGCTGGCCCGCCAGCTCGACTACATCAAGCCGCTGTACTGCCGCATGTGCGGGAGCTGCGAGGGCGTCTGTCCCCAGGGCGTGCCGGTCGCGGATGTGCTCCGCTGCCTGACCTACGCCGAGGGCTACGGCCAGTTCGCGCTGGGCCGCGAGCACTTCCTGGAGTTGCCCGAGGAAGTCGCTCAGATCCGCTGCGCTTCCTGCTCCGGCTGCGCGGTGCAGTGCCCCAACGGCGTTCGCGTGGCCGAGCGGCTGATCCGCGCTCAGGAACTGTTCGCATGAGAGCGCTGCTACTGCTCGCCTTCGCGCTTTGCCCGGGGGACCGCTCCCTTACGGTCGCGGCTCAGACGCCGCCGCCGAGCCGCGAGCGTGAGCGAGCGGTCTCTCCTGACTGCGCCCTGGTGCCCGGCTGGATCCAGCAAGGCCCCGCGCGCGCCTACGAGGCCGACACCCTGTTCGAGTACATCAACGGCAACGCCGAGGGCTACCTCATTTACCGTTTCCAGAAGATGCAGGGCGTCACCTGCCGCTCCGGCGGCAATACCATCGTCTTCGACATCTCCGAGATGGAAAGCCCCGAGTATGCCTACGGCATATTCTGCGCCACGCGCGATCCCAAGCTCCCCGTCGAGAAGATCGGCATGGCGGCCCAGATCCACCCCCGCAAGGGCGTGCTGGTCAAGGACAGGTACTACATCGAGCTGTCGGTCAACGAGGAGACGGACCTTACCAAGGTGCTGCGCTC
>VFZS01000415.1 GCA_016871095.1 Acidobacteriota bacterium | reverse complement strand
GCTCCCGCTCATCACCGGCTCACGCACCGGTTGCCCGCGATCAGGAAGCGCAGGGGCCACTGGGCGCAATGGCGGATGCCAATGCGGGGAGTGGCGAGGATCTCGAACGGGGCATCCTGCTTCAGCCGGCGCACGGCCAGCGGCCCGCGGGTGACATCCGCTCCGTAGTGCCGCCGCGTGATGCCCAGCGCCTGCGTCAGTTTGCCGGGGCCGTTGGCCAGCTCCTCGACTGAGCGCGCCTGGGGCCGGCGCCGCCGCATGATCCCGATGCCGGCCAGCGGCTCCAGCGCCCGGATCAGCGCGCACCCCGGCGTGCCCTCCGGCTCGGCCACCAGGTTCAGGCACTCGTACATGCCGTAGATGAAGTACACGTAGGCGTGGCCCGGTGGGCCAAACAGCACGCGCGTGCGGTTGGTCAGCCCGCGGGAGGCGTGCGCGGCCAGGTCCGCGGCGCCCAGGTACGCCTCCACCTCGACGATCCGCCCGGCGGTGCGCCCGTGCACCAGGATCGTGCCCAGCAGCTCGCGCGCCACCGCGATGGTGGGCCGCTCGTAGAACGACCGGGGCAGGATGTCGGTCTCGGCCTCGAGTTGCTTCAGGTCCATTGCGCGCTCGGCGAGATTCGTTCGACAATTAACTGTACTGCCAATGCGCCTGTTCGTGGCAATCGATCTGCCGAAAGAGATCATCGGCGCGCTGGAGCGGCTGGTGAACCGGCTGCGCCCGCTGGCGCGGATCACTTGGACCCGCCCGGACAACTGGCACCTCACCACCAAGTTCATCGGCGAATGGCCGGATGGCCGCGTGGGCGAGGTCGAGACCGCCCTGCGCGCCCTGTCGGGCCGCGAGCCTATCGCCATTCAGGTTCGCGGGCTGGGCTTTTTCCCCGGCGCGCGGGCGCCGCGCGTCTTCTGGGCCGGCGTCGAGGCGCCGGAGAGCCTGGCCGTGTTGGCGCGGGATACAGAAAAAGCGCTGGCGCGACTGGGCGTCGAGCAGGAACGGCGGCCATTCTCGCCGCACCTCACCCTGGCGCGAATCAAGGAGCCGACGCCCCTTGATGCCTTGCACCAGGCCATCGGGAAGCTGCCTTCAGCGGAGTTCGGCGCCTTCGCGGCGGACCGCTTTTGCCTCTACCGGAGCGCGCTCCAGCCCGGCGGGGCGGTATACAGCCGGCTGGCCGAGTTCCGGTTCACGCAACCATGATCCCCGCCCTGGCACTCGCGATTGCGTACCTGCTGGGTGCGGTTCCGTTCGGGTATCTGCTGGTAAGGCTCAAGACCGGCCGGGACGTTCGCACCGAGGGCAGCGGCAACATCGGCGCCACCAACGTGCTGCGCACCACGGGCCGGTGGGCCGGCATCCTGGTTCTGCTGCTCGATATGGCCAAGGGTTTCGTGGCGGTGTGGATCGCCGGAGTTGTGTCGGGCCGCTCGCCGGTGTGGATGAGCGCGGCGGCGCTGGCCGTGATGGCTGGCCATGCCTTTCCCGTGTTCCTGAAGTTCAGGGGCGGAAAGGCGGTGGCAAGCTGCGTGGGGGCCTTCCTGGGCCTGACGCCAGCGGCGCTGCTGGCGGCCCTGGTGGTGTTCGTGCTGGTCGTGGCCAGGAGCCGCTTCATCTCACTGGGGTCGATCGCGGCCGCCGCCACGCTGCCGCTGGCGGTCTGGCTTCTCGGCCGCCCGCACTGGACGGTGACGGCCGCCGCGGCCATAGCGGGCGCCTTCGTTATCTGGCGGCACCGCGGGAACATCGCCCGGCTGCGGGCGGGGACAGAAAACGTGTTTTCCTTCGGAGGCCGGCGATCCTGACCCGACTGGCCATCATTGGCGGCGGCGGCTGGGGAACGGCGCTGGCCATCGTCCTGGCGCCTCGCTTCGAGGAGGTCCGGCTGTGGGTCTACGAGCCGGATCTGGCGGACCGCGTGCGCTCCAGCCGTGAGAACGACCTCTTCCTGCCCGGCCTGCGGATTCCCGAGAAGGTGCGGATCTGCAACGACCTTGGACAGACAGTGGCGGGCGCTGGCATCGTGCTGGGGGTGACGCCCTCGCACGTGGTGCGCCCGGTCTGGGGTCAGATGCTCGGGTGGCTGGACCCGTCGATGCTTTTCGTCAGCGCCACCAAGGGACTCGAAGGCGGCAGCCTGATGCGGATGTCCGAGGTGATCACCGATGTGGTCAGAGTCCGGTTCCAACCCCGCGTGGCGGCCCTGTCGGGGCCGACCTTCGCCCGGGAAGTGGCCCAGGGGGAACCGACGGCGGTCGTCATCGCCTCCAGGGATGGGGAACTGGCCGCGGGCATCCAGCGGGCCTTCTCCGGCCCCACCTTCCGGCTGTACACCAATCCGGATCTGGCAGGTGTGGAGCTGGGCGCGGCGCTCAAGAACATCATCGCCGTGGGGGCGGGCGTGTGCCAGGGTCTGGGCTTGGGCGGCAACATCGTCGCGGCGCTGATCACCCGGGGGCTGGTCGAGATACGACGGCTGGCGGTGGCTCTGGGAGGGCGGCCCGAGACGCTGGCCGGGCTGGCCGGGCTGGGTGACCTGGTGCTGACCTGCACCGGGGAGCTTAGCCGGAACCGGCAGGTGGGGATTCGGCTCGGGCAAGGCCAGAAACTGCCCGAAATCCTGGCGAGTATGAGGATGGTGGCGGAAGGCGTCCGCACCACCGATGCAGCGGTCGAGCTGGGCCGCAAACACGGGATGGACTTGCCGATAACTCAGCAGGTGCACGCCATCCTGCACCAGCAGAAGCCGCCTTCGGAGGCCATCCGGGAGCTGATGGAGCGGTCGCTGAAAGGGGAGTGAGCGGAGGCGTTTTTCGCAACCTTCCATGGCCCAGCGGGTTAGTCAGGATATGGTGGCGGTGACGGCTCTGGAGCCGGACGCCGAGTTGATGCTGCGCGTCAAGGACGGCGACGCAGCCAGCTTCGCGCTTCTGCTGGAACGGCACCGGATCCCGGTCAATCATTTCCTCTACCGCATGGTGCAGAACCAGGCCGTGGCGGAGGAACTGGCGCAGGAGGTGTTCTTGCGAGTCTACCGGGCCCGCTTGAGTTACGAGCCTACCGCCAAGTTTACGACCTGGCTGTTCCGCATCGCCATGCATCTGGCCCTGAATTGCCTGCGCGATGGGCGGGCGGAACGCGGCCATGCGAGCCTGGACGTGGAGACCCAGGAGAATGCCTCGCGACAGGTGCCCGACAGAAGGCCCAGCGTCGAGCAGGATCTGGTCTTCGAAGTGAAACTGGCGGAGGTGCGGCGGGCCATCGAGACGCTGCCAGCCAAGCAGCGGGCCGCCGTGCTGATGCACAAGTACCAGGAACTGGAGTATTCGCAGATTGCCCGGGTGCTGAGCTGCTCGGAGTCGGCGGTGAAGAGCCTGCTCTTCAGAGCCTATGAGACGCTGCGCGCCCGGCTGGCGCACCTGGCATGAGGAGGGAAGACGACATGCAGTGCCCGGTCCAGAATCGCGACAACGCCGATCTGCTGCTGGCCTACTGCGCCCGGCGGCTGGATGCCGAAGCGGCGGCCGTGCTGGAGCGCCACATGCAGCAGTGCGAGGCGTGCCGGGCTTTCGGGGAAGCCCAGAAGGCGGTTTGGGCGGCGCTGGATGCCTGGGAGGCGCAGCCCCTCTCGGAGGATTTCGACCGCCGGCTGTATGCGCGCATCCGCCGGGAAGAGGAGGGCAGCTTCTGGACCCGCTGGGTGCAGCCGCGGCTGCCGCTGAATCCACGTCCGGCGCTCTCGCTGGCGGTGGCGGCGTCGGTCCTGCTGGTCGCGCTGCTGGTGCAGTCACCGCCGCCGGCGTCGAGGCTGGCCGAGGTGGAGATGGTGGACGCCGAGCAGGTGGAACGCGCCCTGGACGACCTGGAGATGCTCCGGCAGGTCAATTTGACTCCCAGGGCCGAGCCCCCTGTGACGCAGGCTATGTAGGGACATGCGGTCAGGCTGGGCCATACCGGTCGTCGGATTGCTGGCGGTGACGCTGACAGCCGCGCCCGTCGCAATGGGCCAGGCACGGCGCCCCGTCCCGGCTCCCAAGGCGGTCCGTCCGCCCAAGATTCCTCCAGGGGCGGCCATCCTGGAGCGCCTCGAGAGGATGACCCCGGAGGAGCGCAGGCGGGTACTGAACAGGCTGCCTCCCGAGCGCCGCAAGCGAGTCGAGGAGGGTCTGGAAAGCTTCCGGCAGCTTCCTCCCTCGGAGCAGGAGCGTCTGCGTAACCGCTTGGAAAGATTCGGTGAGCTGCCGCCCGAGCGCCAGGCCGCCGCTCGCCGGCTGTGGGCTCGGTTCAACCAGCTTGCCGAGGACCGCAAGCCTTTGGTGGGCGAGGAGTTCCGCGTTCTTCGCCAGTTGGACGACACTGATCGCCGTGCCCGCATCAACGGTGACGAATTCCGGAGCCGCTTCACGCTGGGTGAGCAGCAGCTCCTTCAGGACTTGTCCATCCTGCTAGCGTCGCCAGCCTCTCGATAAGGCATTTTATTTCAATTAGTTACGTCCAACCACTAGCCGGGCGGGGGAATCTGGCAGCGCCTCGGGTTAACTTTGGTGAACAGGACTGCGCTGCCCAGGTTCAGTCTTGACAAGGACTTGCGGAGTAGTACACCCTTTCAGATGAGGACCTTAGGGTAAACACATGAGGCTTCGTCTGTCATCTTGGAGTCAAACCTCCCGCCCGGGGCAGCTTCGCTTGCGCTGGTGCCTTGCCGGATGGCTGTTCGCCTTGCCGGCTCTAGCGGGTACATTTGGCACCGTGGTACCCATTGGGGGCCACGCCTCCGACGTCGCTTTGGACGAGAAGCGGGGGCTGCTCTACGTGGCCAACATGACCGGCAACCGGGTGGATGTCGTTTCTACCCAGACCAAGACGGTCCTGAGTAACAGGTCCTTCAACGTGCCGCCGTACCCAAACTCGGTCTCGCTCTCGCCAAACGGGCGGTTCCTGGTGGTGACCCACTACCGCAACTTCCCGGAGCCGACCACTTGGTCGAACGTGCTGACCATCTACGACTTAGAGTACGAACGGAGGCGCACACTGGAGCTGCCTGCGAACGTCGGGGTGCTGGGGGTGTCCTTTGGCTACGACAACCGGGCCTTGATCGCCACGACGTCCCCCTCCCAATCGGCCGGCCCCCAATCGCCCGGCCCCCAATCGCCCGGCCTCCTGT
>VFZS01000414.1 GCA_016871095.1 Acidobacteriota bacterium | reverse complement strand
CACTGATCGGGACGGCAGTATGTGGATCCGCAGCGCGCGCCGGCTGCTGGTGCGCCGCAAAGGTGAACACGTGTTCCGCCCGGAGGACGAGGGTCTCCCCGAAAACACCAATGTGGCCGGCATTTTCGTGGACCTGGAGGGACGCCTGTTCGTGCCCACCGATCTGGGGCTGGCCTTCCGCCGCACCGGCGGCTGGGAGCACATCGGCTCCAGCAAAGGTCTGGCCGCCGACTCGATGTGCTGCCTGTTGCAGGACCGGGAGGGCTCTCTTTGGATCGGCTTCTACGGGGCCGGCGTGGCCCGCTGGCTGGGCTACCGTCAATGGCAGAGCTGGACCACTACCGAGGGGCTAAGTAACGGCGCCATCTGGCACATTCGGCGTGATGGTTCGGGAACGTTGTGGGTAGGCACCGACTACGGCCTGAACTCAATGGCCCCAGGCGAGGCCCGCTGGCGGCACTGGACCCAGCAGCAAGGGCTGCCCGGCAACAAGGTGCGGGCGTTGGAAATCGACCAGGAGGGAGCGGTCTGGGTGGGCAACGACCCCGGGGGCGTCTCCCGCCTGGACCCCCGCACGGGCGCCATCCGCCGCTACGGAGCCGAGTCCGGCCTGGAGAACGATCGGGTCTTCAACCTCTTGCTGGATGCGGAGGACCGCCTGTGGGTGGGCACGCGCCGGGGGCTCTATCGCAGCACCGGCCTCGAAGCGAGGCTGAGCTTTGAGCGCCAACAGCCTCCGGGGACAGACGGCAACGAGCGCTTTCTCGACTTGCTCCGGGATACTCAAGGGCGGGTTTGGGTCGCGGGCAGCCTGGGCCTGGCGCGTTACGAGAACGGCCGCTGGACCCGCTTCACAACCCGCGAGGGGCTGCGCAGCAACAGCGTCGGGTACCTGACCCAGGCCCGCGACGGCGCCCTCTGGGTGGGCTACCGTGAGGCCGCTGGCATTTCCCGGCTGGTGTTCGCCGGCGACCGCCTCACCGCCCGGCACTTCAGCCGCAACCACGGCTTGCGCTCCGATCAGCCCTTGTTCCTGGGCACAGACTCGCGCGGCTGGATCTGGCATGGAAGCGATAACGGCGTGGACGTTTACGACGGGCGCGGCTGGCGGCACTATGGCCGCGCCGATGGCCTGATCTGGGACGACTGCAACGGCGACTCGTTCCTGGCCGACGCCGACGGCAGCGTGTGGATCGGAACCAGCGGCGGGCTGTCGCACTTCCGCCCGCCGGACCGTGAGCCGCCGCCGGTGCCTCCGCCGGCGGTGCTCCGCCGGGTCAGCTTCGGCAAGCGCACACTGGATCCGGCTTCGGCGCCCACGGTGGCCTTCTCGGACCGGTCCTTCCAGGCCGCCTTTGCCGCCCTTACCTTCCTCAATCCGGCCGACGTGTACTACCGCTACCGTCTGCTGCCGCTGGAGCAGAACTGGCTGGAAACCAGCCAGCGGGAGGTTAACTACCCCGGTCTCCCTGCGGGTGCCTATACCTTCGAAGTGCAGGCGCGCAGCGCGGCGGGGATCTGGAGCCAGGCCCCCGCCCAGATGCGCTTCCGCATCCTGCCGCCCTGGTGGCAGGTCTGGTGGTTCCGAGTCCTGGTAGCGGCGCTGCTGGCGGTGGTTGCCTGGCAGGCGTGGCGCTGGCGGCTGCGGCGATTGCTGGCCGAGCGCAAGCGCCTGGAAGCAGCCGTTGAGCAACGCACCCACGAGCTGGCCGAGGAGAAGTCGCGGGTGGAGGGACAGAAGCGCGACATCGAGGCCTTGCTGGAGCGGGCCCAGCAGGCCAGCCGCCTGAAGAGCGAGTTCCTGGCCAACGTCAGCCACGAAATCCGCACCCCCATGAACGGCATCATGGGCATGCAGACCATGGTGCTGGCCACGCCCTTGACCTCCGAGCAGCGCGAGTGCCTGGAGACGGCGCAATGGTCCGCCGAGTGCCTGCTGGGCCTGCTCAACGACATCCTGGATCTGTCCAAGATCGAAGCCGGGCGGCTGGAGTTGGACAGCGTGGACTTCGCCGTGCGCGACGTGGTGTGTTGCGCCGCGAAGACGCTTTCCGCGCAAGCCCAGCAGAAAGGCCTGGCCTTGAGCTGCGAGGTCCGGCCACAAGTCCCTCAGCGGCTCGAGGGCGACCCCGCGCGCCTGCGCCAGGTCCTGCTCAACCTGATCGGCAATGCCATCAAGTTCACCGAGGCCGGCCAGGTGCGCGTGCAAGTCGGGGTGGCCTCGGCCTCGCCCGCCGAAGTAGTGCTGCACTGCGCGGTGAGCGACACGGGCATCGGCATCCCCCCCGAGAAGCAGCACGTGGTCTTCGAAGCTTTCCGCCAGGCCGATGGCTCCACCACCCGCAAGTTCGGCGGCACCGGACTGGGCTTGGGCATCAGCTCGCGCCTGGTCGAGATGATGGGCGGGCGCATCTGGGTGGAGAGCCAGCCGGGCCGCGGCAGCACGTTCCACTTCACCGCGCGCTTGCGACCCGCCCGCTCCGCGCCGGCCGCTCCCGCCGAGCCGGCGGCCTCATCCGCCCTCGAGGATGATCCCGTCCCCCGGTCCCTGCGCATCCTGCTGGCCGAGGACAACGCGGTCAACGAGAAGATGGCGGTCCACTTTCTGGCCAAGCTCGGACATCAAGTGGTGGTGGCCCGCGACGGACGCCAGGCGGTCGAGACCTTCACGCGGGAGCGCTTCGACCTCGTGCTGATGGACGTTCAGATGCCCGAAATGGACGGCCTGGAGGCCACGCGGCTCATCCGGGAGCGGGAGCTGGCCGCCGGCGCGCACACTCCCATCCTGGCCATGACCGCACACGCCTTGAAGGGCGACCGCGAGCGGTGCCTGGATGCCGGAATGGACTCCTACCTCTCCAAGCCGGTACGCATCGCCGAGCTGGACGAAGCCATCCGCCAGGCGACCGCACCGGCAGTCCACCACTGAATGCCGCCACCCGTAGCACAAGCTTCAGCTTATGCTCCGCGAACCCGCCGGAACGCTTCTTCAGCAGCCACCTCAGCGCACCGCCAGCGTCAAACCCGCCTGGCTGCTCGCCATGCCCACGGTGACCACCACCGGAACGGACGCGCCCGGCGTCACGTCCGCGGGAATGCTCACGTTCACTTGCAGCAGGCCCGCGATGTTGCCCGGGGCTGGTCCGGCGTAGTGCACCTGCGCCGGCCGGCCGCCGATGGTCACCGTCACCGGCAGCACCGGCGCGGGCAGGGGTAGCACGCTGGGCGTGATGCTGCCGTCTATCACCGGAGGCATCAACTGGCCCTCGCCGGTGCCGTACAGCATCACCACCGAGCCCCGCGCGGCGGGGTTGTTCGGGTGGTTTACCGTGTAGTCCTGGTTCAGGATGGCGCCCGGGCCGCGCCCCGAAGCGTCCAGCGTGAACAGGCCGGGGGCGGCGCCGCCCAGGCGGAACTCCAGGGGATTGGAGCGCAAGTTCTTGTACTCCACCTGAATGCGTGTGCTCGCCCGTCCGATGAGAGCGTAGGGCACCACCGCGCTGGACCTGGTGCTGGAAACGTAAATCAGCGGGGCCGCGATGCCGTCAAACAGGATGCGCGTGTCAGCCAGGATCGTGTCCACCCGTCCGCCGGTCACCCGCTTTTCAGTAATGACAGGCGGCCCGATGTCGGTGCCCTCCAGGTACACAATCTCGCCAACTGTCAGATCGCCCGGCACGTAACTGGCGGCGTTGACCACCTTGCTCACCACCGGCTGCGGCTGAGGCGCCGCCGTCACCGTCAGCGTCACCTGCACAAGTTGCGGACTATTGGAGGCGTTGGGCGAAGATACGGTGACCGTGCCGTTGTACGTTCCGGGTTGCAGCGCCGCGGGGCTTACCGCCACGCTCAACTCGGCCGTGGTCGTTCCGGAGCCAGGCGTCACCGCCAGCCAGCCCGTACCGCTGGTCATGCTGGCCGCGGCGGTGAAGCTCAGGTTGCCGCCCGTGGAAGTGACCGTCACCTTCTGCGCCGCCGGCGCGGAGGAGCCCGCCTGGTAGCTGAACTGGAGCGTCGTGGGGCCGACCGCAATGGTCTGCGGCGGGCTTAGAGTGAAGGTCACTGGAATGTTGACCGGGCTGTTGGCCGCCTCCGGTGAGACCACGGTGATCGAGCCGTAGTACGTTCCCGGCTGTGGCACGCGCGTCGCATCCACCGTCACGCTCAGTTCCGCCGGCGTGCTTCCGGTGCCGGGCGTCACCGCCAGCCAGGTCGGCGTCAGCGCTGTGGTGGCGGAGGCCGTGAAGCGCACGCTGGCGCCCGTGGACGTCAGCGCCAGCTTCTGTGCCGCCGCCGCCGCGCCACCCATGGCCTGGGTAAAGGTGAGCGAGGTGGGCGTGGCCGCCAGGTTGACTCCGCTGGTCACGGTCACCTTCACTGGAATCACTTGGGTGTTGGCGCCCGTGGCTCTCACCGTGATGGTGCCGTTGTAGGTCCCCAGCGGCAGGCTGGCGGCCCAGACGAACACGGTCAGCTTTACAGGGTCCGTCCCGAAGGCTGGGACCGTTCCGTTCGCCGGAAACGCTGCCATCCAGTTCGTACCGCCGGAGGTCGTGGCCAACTCGACCGTGAAACCCAGCGGGTCGCCGGTCGAGCTGAGGGCCACCTCCTTCGGTTTGGGCTCGCCCGCCCCCAGCACGAAGTCGAAGGTCAGCGCCTCGGGGCTGACGTTCATCAGCGCGCTGTTGCTGACGTTCAGGGTGACATCCAGGGTCTGCGCAGTGCCGCCGCCAACCGGAGTGAAGCTCACCGTCCCCTGATAGGCGTCCGCCGCCAAGCCGGCGGGGTTCACCGAGATGCTGGGCGTGGCCGTGGTGGTTGCCCGGGGCGGTAGCACGGACAACCAGTTGCCTCCCTTGGTGGTATTGACCTGGGCGTTGAACTCCACCGGCACCCCGGTGCTCTTGACCTCCACGGTCTTGGCGGCTGGCGGCAGGCTGCCGGTCCTGATCTGGTAGTTGAAGACCATCGACGATTGGCTGAGGGTCAGGCCCGGGAGGCTGCTCACCTTCAGGGTGACTGGAACGGGGAGCTGCGGGATGCCCGTAATGGTCGAAGCGAGAACCACCGTCCCCGTGTAGTCACCCGGCGGCAGTGCCTGTGCGGCGGAGTTGACGCTCACGGCGACGGCCCGCGGGGTGATTCCGCCCGCCGGATCAAACGAGAGCCAGTTGAC
>VFZS01000413.1 GCA_016871095.1 Acidobacteriota bacterium | reverse complement strand
CGGCCCCGCGGCATGTTGACATGCGCACAACCTCGGTGATACACTTCCACCCAGGGAGGCTTCCATGAAAGCAGTAGTGTGTCTCGTCCTCGCGGTTCTCCCCCTCTTCTGCCAGGTCCCCACCGGCACGTTCTTTGGATCGGTGCGCGATCCCCAGGGAATGGTGATACCCGGCGCCGCCGTCACCGCCACGCACGAATCCACCGGACAGCAGCGTCACGTCACCACCAGCGAAGGCGGGGATTTCGTTCTGGCCGGCCTGGAGCCGGGTTTGTACACCATCCGCGTCTCCAACCAGGGTTTCAAGCAGACTGAGCGTACCGGCATCAGGCTGGCAACGGGGGAGCGTTTGTCTCTGGGCACGATCACTCTCGAACTGGGCGCCCTTACCGAAACCGTCACCGTCACCGCGGCCAGCGTGGCTGTGCAAACTCGCAGCGCCGAACGCGCCGACATCCTCACTCCGCAACAGATCGAAAACCTCCAGGTGCTGGGCCGCAACCATACGGACCTCGTCCAACTCCTGCCGGGAGTGGTAATGGCCAATCCGGCCGACCAGATCTCGACCACCCAGCAGTTCAGCGTTCAGGGCAGCCGGGTCACGGCCAACAACATCGCCATCGATGGTCTCACTACCACCGACATGGGCAACGGCTTCCAGATGAAGATGGATGTCAGCCAGGACGCCGTGGCCGAGGTACGCATTGTCGTCTCCAACTATCAGGCCGAGTACGGACGCATGTCCGGCTCCAGCATCCAGGTCGTCACCAAGTCCGGCACCAGAGAATTCCACGGCCTGGCCTCCTACTTCAAGCGCCACGAGCAGTTCAACGCCAACAGCTTCTTCAACAACCGCAACGGCCAGCCCAGGTCTCGTTACCGCTTCAACACCTGGAGCTACAACGTCAACGGCCCCGTTTCCATTCCAGGTCTCTTCAACCGCAAGCGTGAGAAGCTCTTCTTCAGTTGGGGGCAGGAATACTGGCCCAGCACCCGCACCAATTCCGCGACTCGCACCGTCCCCACCGAAGCCGAGCGCGCCGGGGACTATTCCGCAACCCTCGACGTCAGCGGCCGCCTGATCGCTATCCGGGATCCGGACTCCAAGGCCAACTTCCCCGGCAACAAGATTCCGCCGGCGCGCCTGGACCCCAGCGGCACCGCCCTCCTGAAAATATTCCCAGCCCCCAACTTCTTCGACCGGAACATCTCCAAGGGCAACTACAACTACACCGTCGAGATCCCCGCCGACGCGCCCAGGTACACGCACTCTCTCAAGATCGACTACAACATCAATTCCAACAACACCGTGTCCGCGGGGCTCCACAACTACAAGGAGTGGACAAAGGGAACGACCGGGGCCTCCAACTGGCCTCTGGTGAGGACGGAGATGCTCGGCAACATGGGCGGATTGTCCGGACGCTACACGCGCATTTTCTCTCCCACTCTCATCAACGAGCTGAATGCCGGAGTGGTGACCCAGCCGCTCGATATGACCTACTCGGAAACCGAGATACAGCGCGCGCTCCGCGACAAGACGGGCTTTACCGCCGGGCAGTTCAATCCCGCCAACAACAAGCTGAACCTTATACCGAACGCCAGCTTCGGCGGCGTGCCCAGCGCCGCCAACCTGAACTTCGAGGGCCGCTTCCCCCGTTACAACCGCTACTACATGACCACGCTGGCCGACAGCGCCACCTGGATTCGCGGGCCGCACACGTTCAAGGCGGGGCTGAGCGTGGAGATCTTCCGCCGTACTCAGGTCTTGTCGGTCCCCTTCAACGGCGCCTTCGACTTCGCCCGTACGGCGACCAACCCGCTTGACACCAATTGGGCGTACTCGAATGCCTCGCTGGGCAACTACACCTCATATAACGAGTCCACGCAGCGTTTCCTGTACTACGAGGACGTCACGAACTACGACTGGTATGTGCAGGATAACTGGAAGGTCTTTCGTAATCTAACCCTGGACTACGGCGTCCGGTTCTCGATCAATCAGCCCTTCTACGAGCGCGAGGACCGGGTGGCCGGCTTCGTTCCCTCCCGCTACGACCCCTCGCGCGCCAGCAACCTCATCTGGCCGGGCTTCGATGCGACCCGCGCGCGCGTAGGCATCCATCCGGTAACGGGGAAGATCTACTACGCCGCTCAGATCGGCGCCATAGCCCCTGGGGTCGGGCTTCCCAACAACGGGATGGCGGTGGATTACCTCTCCAGCGACTATCCGCGCGGCCTCATGCGAAACCGAGGCGTCCATTATGCGCCGCGGGTGGGATTCGCCTGGGATGTGTTGGGCAACGGCCGGACGGCGGTGCGCGGCGGCTTTGGCATCGCCTACAACCGCTTCTTCGACACCATGAACTTCTACAACATGGTCGGCCAGCAGCCTATCGTCGAGACGCCGCTGCTCAACTTCGGGCAGATCTCCCAACTGCTGTCGTCGGCCGGGCTGCTATACCCCACTGATATCGTGGCCGTGGACGCGCAGGGGCTGGTGCCGCAGGTGATGAATTTCAGTCTCTCCGTCCAGCGGGACATCGGCTTCGGGACGTTGCTCGACATCGGCTACGCGGGCTCCCTGGGGCGCCACCTGTACTGGCGGCGGGACATCAACTCCATCCCGCTGGGCGCTAACTTCGAGAAGCGCAACGAGGACCCGACCCGGCCCGGCAACCCGCTGCCCGCCCCGTTCCTCCGGCCCTATCGCGGATACAACGGCATCAGCATGAGCGAGGGCGGCAGCAGTTCCAACTACCATTCCCTCCAGGCCTCCGCCCGGCGCCGTTTCCAGCGCGGACTCGAGCTCGGTGTGGCCTATACGTGGTCGAAAGCGCTGGCTCTCAACGATGGCGACAACGACTCCGTCTCCCCTCTGGTGAACATCCGCACCTGGTACTATGGCCTGGCTGCCTTCGACCGCACCCACGTCCTAAATGTCAACTACGTTTGGAGCATTCCATCGCCTGGAAGGTCGCACCCCGTTGTCAAGCAGATCCTCGGCGGCTGGCAGATCTCCGGCATTTCGAGGTTTACCAGCGGTGCGCCATCCGGGATCGGCTTCACCACCACCACCGCCGTCGATACCACCGGAACGCCTTCTCTCGGCGCCCGCATTGTGGTGCTGGAGAATCCCGTGCTGCCCAAGAGCGAGCGGACCTTCAGCCGTAACTTCAAGACCGAGGTGTTCCGTCTTCCGGCGGTAGGCACTATCGGAAACGCCGCCCCAACACTGATCCGCGGACCCGGCGTCAACAACTGGGACATCTCGCTGTTCAAGAGCTTTCCGCTGCGCGAAGGCATCCGGGTGCAATTCCGCTGGGAGCTGTACAACGCCTTCAACCACACCCAGTTTGCGGGCCTGGACACCGCCGCGCGTTTTGACCCCAGGACCGGCGAACAGGTCAACACCCGCTTCGGCGAGTTCACCGCCGCCCGGACGCCGCGACAGATGCAGTTCGCCTTGCGTTTCTTCTTCTGATTCAAATCGGGGACACAAAGGACAACTGCCATGACGCACACAAGAAGAGCTGCACTGGGAGTTCTGGCTCACCTGCCGCACGGCCGCGGACGGTCCTCGCGTTTGCGAACTGCGCATCGCCAGGTCCAAGGACGGCAAGAAGTTCACCGACGTCAAGGTCTGGAACATTACCCACGACCGCAGTTGCCTGATGAAAGACCCGCAGACCCGGAGTGGGCGGCGCCCGTGTACAGCATCGCCACGGGCCTGGCCATCACCTTCGACCTGGAGCACCTCATCGACATCACCCCGGATGCGCCCATACTCAAGTCCCCCACCCCCGGCCAGACTCCCTGGGGCGGCGGGCCCAATTTCACGCTGCGCTACATGGACGCGGTTCTGCTGGACAACCGCATTCTCTACTACTACGAAGCCGCCTCCCAGGAAGGCTGCAACGAGCTGCGCGTGACGGAGGTCGCGCTGGAAACCGGGGCGGCGAAGGCGAAAGCGTCATGAAGCGGCGCACTCTTCTGGCCGCGCCAATGGCGTGCTTCGCGGGCAGAGCTTTTGGCGCTCCCCAGGCGCAGCCGATTCCGTGGCGCATCGTCGAGCCGCTGCGGGAAGAGGCGCCGGGAGTGTACCGGGAGCGCGTGTACCTCCGCACGGGCGAGGGTAAGGAGATACGGGTGGACTTCCGGCGTCCGCCGCCAGCGTTGCCGGGCCGGCTCCCCGCGATCGTGTGCGTGTCGCCCTGGGGAAACACGGCCGGAGCGCTCCGGGGGATGGGCCTTCGCGAACCTGGGACGGTGGCCCGGGCAGGCGTCGCCGTGGCCACCTTCGACTATCCCGGACTGGAGGAAAACCCTTCACCGGATGCCGTCAAGGACAAGTACGGCCCCGAGCGGCAACTCAACGTGCGCGACGTGATCCGCTACGTTGTCGCCCGGGAGGACGTTGACCCGGCCAACGTGGGTGTGGTGTCATTCTCGAGCGGCAATATCCTCGTTGCTGGAGCATTGACACGCCCGCCGGGCGACCCGGCGGTGAAGTTCTGGATCGATGGCGAGGGGCCGACCACGCGGCACGTGCTGCTGCTGAACATTCCCGGCACCATGGCCGCGGTGGCGCCCTTTCCCGACGAAGAGCGCCAGGGTGAGTGGATGGCGCGCGGGTTTCTGGGAGCGACGCTCTCCGACGAAGCCTACTGGAAAGAGCGCGAGGCCTTCCGCCTGATGCGGCCGGTCCGCTGCCGGTTCCTGCGCCTGCAAGGCGCGGAGGATCACGTGCACCACTGGTACTTCGGCCACGCCATCCATGCTCTGAACTCGGCCATGGCGGGCGAGGCTCCCTGGGTGCGCGGCGGGGACGGGCCGGTGAATGTCTGGCACTCGGACGCCAAGACGCTGGGGATGCTGCCCGGCCGCATCGGGACACAGGGGGAGCGTGTGCTGGCCTTCATCAGGGAAATGGCCGCCATGCCGCCCCTGGGGCAAGGGCCGGAGGACGGGCGCAAGCCGGCGCGCCCGGCGCCGCAATTCACTGGCGCCAAGCCACCGGGGAGGCGCCCATGAACCGCGCACTCCCAGCCATCCTGGCGCGTGGGGTCCGCCCCGCGATTCCTCCAGCACGACCCGGCGGGTCAGGTGATCTACATTCCCGGCGATTCCATCGATGAGCTGGAGAAGCTGTACGAGCGCTACCTGACCGGGGTCTGGAACCGGCCGCTGGACCTGATCGA
>VFZS01000412.1 GCA_016871095.1 Acidobacteriota bacterium | reverse complement strand
ACCGTCAGGGAGTGGTTGGCCGTTTGACCCCCGAGAGTGAGGTATTACAGATTCCATTCAAGCCGGCCTGATCGTGGCCGATAAGCCTGGGGAAGAGGAGAGACCGATGCTCTCGATATTTCTGCGCGAGGAACGCGGGCAAGACCTGATCGAGTACGCCCTGATGTTGGCCTTGGTGGCGGTGGCCGGCGGCGTGATGATCCCTCCGGTAGGAGTCGCGGTGAGCACCATCTTCACCAAGGCCATGTCGGTACTGGCCCGCTTCGGCGGCTGAGCACTCCCCGCCGCATCCGCCCAGCCCTGCCTGCCCGCCCCTTGCCTCCGGGGTGTACAATGATCTACTTTGCGTTCGCGGGGCAGTGTGCCGCGAACTCCCGGACAAGATGAACATCCCATACGCCCTCTGCTTCCTGGCGGCCGAGCCCTCCCGGCTGCTGGCCATGGCCCCGGTGGACCTGGCCATTGTCATCATCTACTTCGCCCTGGTGCTGGCCATCGGCTTCTACATGAAGAAGTACACCCAGACCGGGGAGCAGTTCTTCATGGCGGGCCGCGAGATGAGCGCCTGGATCGCGGGGCTGAGCTTCATCTCGGCCAACCTGGGCTCGCTGGAGATGATGGGCTACGCCGCCGGCACTTACGAGAACGGCATCCTGGTGGGCCACGCCTACTGGATCGCGGCCATCCCCGCCATCCTGTTCCTGGCCCTGGTGATGCTGCCTTTCTACTACATCTGCAAGACCCACTCGGTGCCCGGCTACGTGAAGCTGCGCTATGGGGAAGCGGCGCGGTCGCTGTCGGCGATCTCCTTCGCGGTGATGACGGTGTTGATGAGCGGCATCAACATGTACGCCATGGCGGTCATCATGAAGGTGGTCCTGGGCTGGAACATCCACTTCTCCATCTGGGTGTCTTCGCTGACCGTGGCCATCTACGTGGCCGCGGGCGGGCTGCTGTCGGCCATCTTCAACGAAGTGCTCCAGTTCTTCCTCATTTGGCTGGGCTGCCTGATCATTCCCATTGTGGGCCTGCTCGAGACCGGCGGCTGGGAGGGGATGGTGGCGCGCATCGCGGCCAACTTCCCCGGCCAGGATTTCACGCACATGTGGCGGAGCACGGGGACCTTCGACAACCCCATGGGCATACGCTGGGAGGGGATCGTGTTCGGTTGGGGACTGGCCATTTCCTTCGGCTACTGGTGCACGGACTTTCTTATCATCCAGCGGGTGATGGCGGCCAAGGACCTGCGCAGCGCCAAGCTGGGCACCATCATCGGCGGGTTCTTCAAGATGATCGTGCCGCTGATCGTGATCCTGCCCGGGCTGCTGGGCCGGGCGGTGCTGCCCTTCGAGCTGGTCAGCGAGCCGGTGGCGCAGCAGACCGGCCAGCACAGCTACAACGAGGTGCTGCCCCTGCTGCTGGTGCGCTACTGCGGGCCGGGGCTGCTGGGCCTGGGGGTCACCGCGCTGATAGCCGGCTTCATGTCCGGCATGGCCGGCAACGTCAGCGCCTTCGCCACGGTGTGGACCTACGATATCTACCAGCCCTTGATCAAGAAGAAAGCCAGCGACGCGCACTACGTGCGCATGGGGCGCTGGTGCGCCATGCTGGGCGTGTTCGCGAGCATCGGCACGGCCTACCTGGTAATGGGCTTCCGCAGCATCATCGACTACGCCCAGGTGGTGTTCGTCTTCTTCATCGTGCCTATGTTCGGCACCGTGGTGCTGGGCATGCTTTGGAAACGCACCACCCCGGCGGCCGGCTTCTGGGGCCTGCTGGCCGGCATCCTGGCCTCCTTTTTCCTGTGGCTGTGGGTGCGGCTGGATCCCGCCGCCATCCAATACGTGGCCCTCTCCCCGGACGCCAAGCTGGGCATGGCCGACAACATCTACCGCGCCATGTGGACCCTGATCGTCAACGTGGTGGTGACCGTGGTGGTGAGCCTGTTCACCAAGCCCAAACCCGCGCACGAGCTCAAGGGGCTGGTCTACGGCATGACGGAAATCCCTTCCGAAGGGCACTTCCCCCTGTTCCAGCGGCCGGTCTTCTGGGCAGCGGCGGTGGGGATTGGCTTTGTGGCGCTGAATGTGATCTTCTGGTAAGGGACTCCCGCGATGAGCGACAAGAAGCACTTCATCTCGATCTGGTTCTTCATCGGCGTGCTGCTGGCCGTCTATGGCGTGCTGATTTTCGGAGCCGGCGTCTGGGAGCTGTTCAACCCGACGCCCTCCCAGGTGATCATGCGTCACCTCCACGCCGGAATCTGGTGGGGCCTGCTGCTGGCCGCCATCGGCGCGTTCTACTGCGTGAAGTTCCGGCCGGGCAAGGAGTAGCTTGTAGCCTGTAGCTTATGGCTTGTAGCTTGTAGGGCGGCTCACTTCTGTCGGGTGCGCTGGTAGCGGATGAAGGTCGCGATCCGCCGCGTCAGGTCCGTGATGCCGCGCCGCAGGCCATCAGCGGCGGTCCTTTGCAGGCAGCCCAGTTGACCAGCCAGTTCAAGCAGGGTGTCCAGCTCGTACAACGATCCGACCGCGATCTGGCAGAAGCGCGCGGTTTCTGCCGGAGTGCCGCGACCGATTCCCTCGGCCAGGTTCGCAGGGACTGACACCGCGGCCCGGCGCGCTTGGGTGGTCAGGCCATGGAGTTCCTCTTTCGGCCAGGCCCGTGAGAGGGCGTAGGTTTCCTTGACCAGAGCGATGGCGTCGCGCCAGATCTCCAGGTTGCGCACACACTCCGGACCCCAGCGCTGATCGACGGTATCGGACAGAGCCTCTCCCACAAGAGATAGTGGCAGAGACGCCGCGAAATTCTCTGGCTGACTGCTCCCTCCGACCACGGGCCACAAGCCACAGGCTACAAGCTACACGCCACCCGCCTCACTCCAGGTACTTCTTCAGATCCGGATTCAACTGCTGCTGCACATCCGGATCGCCCAGGTTCTCACGGGTGATCAGGCGCGGGGGAAGATCGTGAAACCGCGGCGGAGTTTCTCCGCGCAGCTTCTTCACGGCCGCCATCACCGCTTCATAACCCATCTTGAAGGGGTGCTGCACCACCAGCGAATCGATGGCCCCGGACTTCAGGTCGTCCAGCAGCGTGGGACTCGAGTCGAAACCCACCAGCCGCACCTTGCTGTTGCGGCCCTTCAGCGCCTGGGCCGCGCCCACCGAGCCGGTCTCGTTGGAGGCGAACATGCCGTCGGCCTCCGGGTGCGCGGTGAGCATGTTCTCTGCCACGGCCAGGGACTTGGCGAAGTCCGACATGCCGAAGCGCCAGTCCACGATCCGAATGCCCGGGAACTTCTTGGCCAGCGTGTCTTCGAAACCTTGTTCGCGAGCCAGCGTCGAGGCGGAGCCGGGGATACACTTGACCACCACCACTTCGCCCTTCCCCTGGAGGATGTGGCCCATGCGCTCGGCCGCCAACTGCCCCCCGGCGTAGTTGTCGGTGCCCACGCGGCACAGAAACTGCTCGGTATCGACCCCGGTGTCATAGATCACTACCGGGATGCCTTCACGCGTGGCCCGCTCTACGACCCCCACCATGATCTTCTTGTCGATGGGAGACACGGCGATGGCGTCCACCCTCCGGTTGATCATGGACTCCATCACCTTGAGCTGGCCGGCGTAGTCGGTCTCCGAGGTGGGTGCGTTCCAGAGCACCTCAACGCCCGTCTCCCGCGCCGCGGCCACCGCGCCGGCGTGGATGGACTGCCAGAACAGGTGCGACCGGCCCTGGGGAATGACCCCGATGACCTTCTTGTCCTGGCGAGCGCAACCACTCACCACCAACCACCCGCCACCAACCAGGGCGGCCCCGAGGGCCAGTGAGCGCAGCTTCATGAAACCCTATTCTATCCGCGCGCGCTGGCCGCCGGGATCCGCTTCACCAAGTCGACCAGCTCAGCCCGGCTCTCGCAGCCCACCGTGAAGCAGTCCACGCAGTCCAGGCCCAGCACAAATTGGAGGCATTCCTCTACCCGGCCACGCAGCCGCCCCTGGCCCAGGAGCTTCATCCCGATGACGCCCTTGCCAGCCGCCTTCATCTGCCGGAGCACCGCCACCACGGTCTGCGGGTCGGCGTCCATGTTCACACCCGCCGGGTTGATCCGCACCAGGTTAACCTGCGCCCAAGGGGTGCCGGCGGCCGTCTTCAGGGCCTCCAGCGAATGGATGGAGGCGCCGTGCGTCCGGACGATTCCCTTCTGGCGAGCCTCCTCCAGCACCGCCATGGCGCCTTTGCGGCGTTCCGGCCAAGCGGTGTCAGCCATGGCGTGCAGCAGAAGAATGTCGAGGTAATCGACGCCCAGTTCCCCCTGGAATCGGTCCAGGTCGGCGCGCATTTCCGCCTCGGTGGCGGCGTGGGTCTTGCTCAAAATCGTGACTCTCTCGCGCGGTATCCGCCTAAGGGCCGCCTTCAGGTGGGGGTGAGTTCCGTACTGGTCGGCGGAATCCCAAAAGGTAACGCCCTGGTCGAAACCCGCCGCCAGCAAGTCCGCCAGCCCGCCCAAGCCCAGCTTGCGGGTCTGGTTGGAGCTGCCTCCTACTCCTACGGTTCCCGTACCCATGGCCAGGCGGCTCAACTCGACCTGCATAGGGCCAAGACGGATGCGGTCGCCGGCGGTCTTGGGAAGCGGCGCCGCCAGACAGCGATGAGCGGCCCAGCCAACGCCGGCACCGAGCAAATGGCGTCGATTCATAGGTCCTCCATAATACCACTGGACTTCCATTAAGAAATCATTAAAATAGTGTATAGACCTTAGCGACCCGGGGTGGTTAGGGCGTTGTACCCGAGGCTCCCGGGCCAGGAATCCTGAGATGAATGATATTTCGTCCCCGGAGGGGGCCTGTTGCGACCCTTCGCTCCGCCATTGCTGTCTGATATTCGAGGATCCCCAGGAACAGCTTGCCGCGGGCATCTCGTTCGTCCGAGAGGGCTTGCAATGTGGCGAGAAGTGTATCTGGGCTGTAGCGAGCAGATATAGGCGCCAGGTTCTCGAGCTGTTGCGAGCCACTCACATCGACGTGGACGGGGCACTGGGTTCGGGTGCACTGGAGCTTCGGCCCCGTGCCTATCTTGGCAGCCCGCTCAAGCAGCGGGATGCCCCCCCCTGCTTGTCCGGATCCTGAGCGCGCTGCACGACACGGCCCTGGCCCGAGGATTCTCGGGACTCCGCGTCACCGGCGAGGTGCTCCCCTCGGACGTGG
>VFZS01000411.1 GCA_016871095.1 Acidobacteriota bacterium | reverse complement strand
TACGGAGAGACGGATGCGTTGGGCCTGTGACAACGCGGCCGGAGCGACCGACATCAGCGGTGTGGCGGACAAGATACATAGTGCGCTCGCAGGTGACCCGCCATACGACCCGCCTAGTTCCATTTTCCGCACCCTTGCTGATTTTGTAAGGCCCGGCGAAGTGAAGCTGGGTTGCATCATGGGCTCCGGTTTAATCGGGCGCGGTTTTGAGCAATCTGGTCGGCCACGTCGGGAAGACGCAATCTCGTCATGATGGCGCTCTGCTGCGTGGACAGGGCGCAGGTGAGGAGCCGCTCCCTATCGAGGAGCAGGCCGAGCGTGGAGAAGGCGCGCATCAGGGTCTCTGCCGTGGTGCGATCCCCGGCGGGACCGCGTCGGCGATACTCTCTCTGCAACAGGTAGAAGACCATCAGGGCCAGAAACAGGACGAGCACCAGGGCCTCAATGCGTTCCTGTCGGTGAAGGAAGACCGGGTGAATTCGCAGCGGCGCTTTCATCTGGTGGTGCGCCACGTCCAGATGAGATTGGCCTTTGAAGGCGCAGAAAATGTCGTCGGCCTTTTTCTCGGATCGCGGGACATTGGTGGCCAACGCGTAGTAGCCGTCCCACTGCGCGTCGGCCTGGGCTTGGGCTTCATGGTAGCGAAAGACCAAGCGGTGCGTCGGACGACGCCGGCCCCTGCCGGGCGGGGGCAGTTGGTTTCGCTCGGGGTCCGACAGAGGCGTCATGGCCCAGTCGAAATATCGGGCGGCGGATTTGTGGCCCATGACCTTGGCCACCCGGTTCGCCACGGAGGCCGGGTCCGTGTGCCGACATCCTTTCGCCACGCTCGCTTGAAGGGCCCAGAGGCCTTGCCGGATCTTCTGGGTATATTTCTGGCGGGCCTTGCGGGCGGCCTTCTCGTCCGCGGTGGAGTGGACGAAGAGGAGGCGCACCTCCATGTCGCGGCCCCCTTTTTTGTCCGGGGCCTTCCAGAGGTGGGGCCGTTCGGCCACCCGGTAGTATTCCCACGTGCTCGCCGGCTTCGACGCCTGCCGTTTCTTCGTTTCCGCGATGGACAGGAAACGGCTGGTTTCGAATTCATTTTGGGGAATCGTCTTCAACACCGCTTGGAGGTCTTCCGACCACGGCAGGGAACTGATGAACTGGAAGCCCTGATCCCGGAGGGTGAACCCGTGGGCGTGGGAGAAACTGCCCCGGTCTTCGATCAGGAGGAGCTTTTGGGGCCGCACGTGTTTTTGGAGGAGTTCGAGGTTTCGCGCGGCGAGGGCGCGGTGGTTCTCCTTCCCGCACCCGGTGATGAAGAACAGAGGAATCGAGCCGAGCCCGTCGCTCGCCACGTTCACTCCCACTTGGGCCTCTTTGATGGATTGGCCGGGACGATGATGTCGTCCCCACGTCACCTTCAGCAAGTCCGGCGCGTCGCGCTGGTTTTCGTATTCCCCGTAGAACAGGAAATGAGTCGGGTCGTAGTGAAGCTTCTCCAGGGGGATGTGGAACTCGGCGGCCGCCGCGCACGCGATGGAGCCCAGGATGGAATAGCGATGGGGGAAGATCGCGTCGAGCGTTCGGCCCAGGCGATCATCGTTCAGCTTCTCCGCCGCAATGCCCAAGAACTGTTCCGCCCCGTCCTGGCGCGCCCACGCGTCCACTCGGTAGAGAGCCACCGGGTTGTAGAGGCGACAAGCGACCATGGCTTGAACGATCTCCCCGTGAGAGAATTCCGCTTGAGCGTCCGACGGGCAGTGCGCGTCAACGAACTCCGCGATCTTCAGTTGGCGCAGGTAAGGCCACACCAAGGGCAACGGGCCGATATTGAACCCGCGAAGGTTGCTTCGGCGAAGAGCGAGGTGATTCATCCGGTTTCTCCAGTCGGGGCACACAAGACATAGCACAACCGACTGGACCAGCATACCATAAATGGGCATCACGTACAAGCACTTTTAAGTGCTTGGCGTTACTAGACTTACGGCGCTTCCGCAGATTTGTGTCTTGCATTCGTGCACCGCGTTCCGTAGTTACTACTCAGGTGATGGGCTGTGGTGCGGTCTGGACAATGAGCGCTCATTCTGGTATAATGCGCGCATTCTTGAGCCCCGGGGCACACGGTCGCGACCTGCCTGGATGTCGAAGACGCGCCTGCGGCGAGGGGAAAGGGGAGACTCTTTTCCCCTTTTGGCCCCCTCGCCTATCCCGAAGGTTTTTCCTGCGTGTCTGGCTCCGAGGTGTGTCATGCTCAGCCGCGAGGATGCCCTGGCGATCTATCGGGCCGGCCCAGAGACCGTGGTTCGGACCCTGTGCGAACTGTCCCGGCAGGTAGACATCCTTCAGGCCGAGGTGAAGCGGCTGCGCCAGCGGATCCAGACCCTGGAAGACCAGAGGGCCAAGAACTCGCGCAACAGCAGCAAACCGCCCTCGAGCGATGGATTTCACAAGCCGTCGCCCCGGAGCCTTCGGGAGAAGAGCGAGCGGAAACCCGGCGGCCAACCGGGGCATCCAGGGGATACGCTGCGGATGACCGCTCACCCGGACCGGATCGAGGCGCATCGGGTGCTGGAGTGCGAGCGGTGTCACCGGGCCTTGGCGAATCGCCCACCGGAGGAGGTGGAGAGGCGCCAGGTCTACGAGGCGCCTTCGAAACCGCTGGTGGTCATCGAGCATCAAGCCGAACGGAAACGCTGCCCTTGCGGCCACCTCAACAAGGCCGCGTTTCCCCCCGGAGTCAACGCCCCGGCGCAGTACGGTCCCGGGGTCAAGGCCCGGGCCGTGTACCTGAGCCAGTATCAGTTGCTGCCGTATGAACGCACGTGCGAAGCCTTGGGGGATCTCTTCGGGTGCGGGATGTCGGAAGGGGGCCTGGGAAATCTCATCGCGGACTGTTCGGATCGCCTGGAGGGGACGGTGCGGGAGATCCGCCAGCACATCCTGCGTGCCCCGGTGGCCCATTTCGACGAGACCGGGGCCCGGGTCGAGCAGAGACGCCAATGGCTTCACGTGGCCTCGACCGGGAGGGCCACCTACTATGAGGTGCATCCCCGACGGGGCACGGAAGCGCTCGATCATATCGGCCTTCTGCCCCAGTTCAGGGGCCGGGCGATTCACGACTTTTTGTCGGCCTATCTGAAGTACGAGTGCGCTCATGGGCTCTGCAACGCTCACCATCTTCGGCAGTTGATCTTCCTGCACGAGCAGCACGGACAGGCCTGGGCTCAACGCATGATCGCGTGTCTGCTCCAGATCAAGCGGGCCGTGGATCAGGCCCGAGAGACCAGCGACCGTCTCCCGGAACCGGTCCAGCGCGACTTTGAGGCGCGCTATCAGCAGGTCCTGGAGGCGGGCTATGCCGAGAATCCGCTCCCGGCGTCCGAGGCTCTGGGGGCCAGGAAACGGGGAAGGCCCAAGAAGACCCCCTCCCGGAATCTGCTCGAACGTCTGGACGAGCGTCGGAAAGAAGTCCTGGCCTTCCTGTATGACTTCCGAGTGCCTTTCGACAACAACCTAGCGGAACGGGACCTTCGGATGATGAAGCTCCAGCAGAAGGTCTCCGGCCTCTTCCGAAGTCCAGAGGGCGCGCACGCGTTCTGCCGCATCCGAAGTTACCTCTCCACGGCCCGCAAGAATGCGCTCGATGGGCTCGAGGCCCTGGACCGTGTCTGGGCGGGCCATCCGTTTGTGCCCGCGCTGAACACCAGTTGAGGATCCGACCCTGCGGCCGTCCGACTTGCTCCAAAGACCGGGCCCTCCTGGGTAGTTACCTTCCAGAAACGTAACTATCCTCGCGCCATTTTCCTCTTTCCGAGGCATTACCGCTGCACGAGGATTTCCTTGATCTTCTCCTTGTCAATCTCCGTCTCCTGCCCCGAGTCGAGCGCAATCTTTACCCGCTCAGGCCCAACCACCCCACTTAGCTTATCCCCGTTCCGAAGCACCAAGGTTTCAATGTTCTGGCTGCCACCTTCCAAAACGACGCATTCAATATCTTTCAGTGCGAAGGATAGGCTTGCATAGCTCGTCTTGACCGTGAACCTGTCAGTAACGAGCTTGCCGCTGACCGTATCCCCGTTCTTCAAGACAATCCGGTCGTTGGCTTTCACTTTGTCAGCTTGAACGCCGGCACCGCGAGGCCCGACCCGAGTTTCCGTTGCCCCCGGAACTGGAAGCCCTAGCATCCACTGCCGGAGATTCAGCGTCCAGCGATCCTTGTCAGTACCACGGTCCCACCAGCCAGAATGAGATGAGAAGAATAGCCGCCCTCGGCCTACTGGAATCGAGCCAGCCACAACACCGTCCTTCACAGAGGCTATAACTTCGCACTCGGCTGGGTACTCAGTGAAGTAACGTATGATGCAACCCCTAACTCCCCCGGTGCTAAAGACTACCTCCTTACAGTCGGTATTGACTGGATGGCTAGCAAGTTCGACTCCTCCTTCCTTTTCGTCCTTCTTGATACTATCCTCACGAATACGACCGAGCCCAGGAAACAATTGCTCATATTTTTTGCACTCCTGCTCGCCCCATAGAAGCACTGTCTTACCGATCTTCACCCATTCGACGAGAACGCTCTTCTGCACAGATGAGAGCCTGTTGGGGTCACAATCAAGCACATATACCTCGCCCCCCTGCTCCGGCTGGTTCCGAAGCCCCCATACCATCGGCTGGGTTATCGTGACAAACTTAGGCCGTGTCCCCTCGACGATGCCTGGATCGTACCGTCGCAGGATTTCGGGTGGAATGCTCGCCTCATACTTCGAGCTTTGCGCAAGCACATACCTCTCGCAAGTCACCGCCAGGGCTAGAGCCAGGAGCACACCGATAAGCACCTTCATTTGCCACCTCCTCCATGTGTACGCGTCCGAAACCGATCGCGAGAGCAACCCGGCCAATAGCTAGGGAGGCCGTACAGCAACGCGTTCGGCGGGATACGCGATTCGAGTTCGTCGAACTTCGAGCGCGGACGGGGAGAAGAAGGAATGAGTGACCCTGAGGATGCAAAACAACCCCGCGTCAAGGTAGGGCGAGCCATCGCTATCCTCCTTTGGACTTCGCTACCGTTCCCTCGTGGTTGTGACACATCCGGGGAGCGCCGTCCGAGTCCACTCTCGAACGTCAAACCCAGTTGCCAAGAAACCAGGCACAAGACCCCAGGCAGCCCAGTTCCCAGCCAACGTCGGGCATTCTACTTCTGGGAACCTCGATGTCAGGCGAGA
>VFZS01000410.1 GCA_016871095.1 Acidobacteriota bacterium | reverse complement strand
GGCCAGGGAGACTAGATGATTACGTATATACACAAGAGCAGGAACAAATCGTGCTCCCTCAAGTGCTTAGCGCTTGATGGCGTGCCAGCCTATGAAACTCCCGCTAGGCGGCAGAAGAAGTAGGGGCCTCACCAGCGGGGGCTCGGGGATGAGCCGGCAGGTGAGGCGCACGGTGGAATGAGGGGTGCGGGCGTCTCACGGACCGGCTACCGGGGACGGTCCTGACTTGACCCCCACGTGCTGGCGGTAGGCCTCCAGCACGGCGGGGGCGCGATCATAGGACGCCACCTGTCCGCCGGCTAACCATATTACCCGGTCGCACAGGCGTTCGAGCACGTCCAGGTCATGCGAGACGCATAATAGCAGCGTGCCGTTCCGCTGGACCTCGAAAACCTTCTCCATACACTTGGCCCGAAAGGCCTGATCCCCCACGGCGAGCACCTCGTCGATCAGCAGGATCTCCGGATCCACGTGAATTGAGGTGGAAAAAGCCAGCCGCATCACCATACCTGAGGAATAGGTGCGCAACGGCTCATGGATGGACTCCCCGATGCCCGAGAACTCGACCACCCGATCGAACAGCTCCCTGGCGCGGCGGCGCGTGAACCCCATCACCGCGGCGTTGAGACGCACGTTCTCCGCTCCGGTCAAATCGGGGTGATAGCCCGATCCCAGCTCCAGCAGGGGAACCAGCCTTCCGCTCACCTCAACCTGGCCGGAGTCCGGCGCCGTCAGTCCCGCCACCAGGCTCAACAGGGTGCTCTTGCCCGCGCCGTTGGGTCCCACCACTCCCAGGCTTTCGCCCTGTCCCAGAGTGAAGGAGACGTCTTCGAGCGCCGTGTAACGGTCCCCGCCCGAGCGCCGGCGCCAGTCGGCGAGAAACTGCCGCGCCAGCCGCCGTCCCGCGTGGCGGGTGAAGGTCTTGGTGACGTGGCTGAGTCTGACGTGCGCCATGGCCCTACAGGTAGTCCGCGAAACGGCGCTTCAGGCGCGCGAAGATCCCCCAGCCCAGGACCAGTGCGGCCAGCGACACGAAAGTCAGCTTCGTGAGCAGCGAGGCGGGCGGCGCTTTGGCTTCCAGCAGCACGTTGCGGCAGGCCAGCACCACCGCGGCGATGGGGTTGAGCTGGTAGAAGGTGTGGTAGGCCGCAGGAATAGCCTCGAAGGAGTAGAAGATGGGCACCATCCAGAACAGCAGCAGGTTGGTGGAATCCACCACGTAGCGCGTGTCGCGGAAGTAGACGTCCAGCGCCGAAGACGCCAGGGAGAGACCGCTGACGAAAACCAGCTCGAGGCCCAGCACCACCGGCAGCCACAGCCAGTAGCGGTTCACGCCGTAGCCCGCCGCCAGCGCCAGCAGCACCAGCAGCCCGATCTGGATCAGGAAGTGCACCCCGTTGGCCAGCACCGTGGCGATGGGCACGATCTCCCGGGGAAGGCACACCCGCTTGATCAGGCTCGGGTTGTCCAGCAGCGCGCGCGTGGCCGTGGCCCAGGCCAGGGCAAAGAAGCCGTAGGGCACCAGCCCGGTCAGCACGAACACATGGAAGTGCCGGATGGGATTGCCCGGAAACAGCCGGGTGAAGACGAAGGTCAGCACCGCCATCATCACCAGAGGATTGAGCAGGCTCCAGAAGATGCCCAACGACATGTTGCGGTAGCGGATCTTGAAGTCGCGCGCCACCAACTGCGCCATCAGGAAAAAGTAATCACGCCTCCACATTGCGAAACAAACCTGGGTAACGCACCAGTCTAACACGCCGGCCGCCGCGCGCAAGGACGGCTACAATGGAAGGGCCGCATGACGCGCCGTGAGTTCGACCTGCTGGTGGAGAACGCCATCCGCGCCATTCCGGCGCGCTTCCGCCGGCGTCTGCACAATGTGGCCTTCGTGGTGGAGGACGAGCCGCCGCGGCCCGGCCTGTTGGGGCTTTATCATGGCCGGCCGCTCCCGGTGCGCAGCGTGAGCGACCCCTTCCCCATGCCCGACCGCATCACCATCTACCAGGGCCCGCACGAGCGGCTGGCGCGCAGCCGCGCGCACCTTCAGAGAATGCTCGACGAAACCGTCTGGCACGAAGTGGCCCACTACTTCGGTATGGACGAAGCCCGCGTGCGCCGCGCCGAGCACCGCCGCCGCAGGCCGCCTCCGCGGCGCCCCGCTTCTTGACGGTTTCTTGAACCAAGCATAGCCAGCCTCGTGCTAGGCTGGTGTCGCGTCCAGGGACATGCTCATTCGAGTCCGGCCAGTGCTTCAGTTGCGCTCGGGTCAGGGGCTGCTCACCGTGTTCGCGCTCACCATTTTGTTGCCGGGTGTACTGCTAACGGTGTTCGGTGTCCGCGCCTGGCTTCAGGAGCGCAGGCTGGCGGAGCAGCAGGTTCGCGAGCAACTGGGCCGGGTGGCGGATCTGGGCGCGCGGGACCTGGAGCGGGAGTTGGATCGCTGGCGGCGGCTAGCCGATGGGCTGAGTCCCGGCAGCCTCCCGCAGGAAGTGCGCCAGGCCGTGGCGGAAGCGGGGTTGTGCGCGATGGTGTTCGTCGAGAAGCAAGGGGTGAGAGTCCTCCCCCAGGGGCAGATTCCGTACGATCTCGGCGCGGTTGCGCTGGACACGCTTCCGGCGGCGCTGGCATTGGCGGAAGCCGCGGAACTGCGCCACAAACAGTACGCCAAGGCCGAGGCGCTCTATCGTCAGGCGCTCTCCGCGGTGGAGCCGCGCTGGCGCCCGTTAGTGATGCACCGCCTGGCGCGCGCCAGCCGCAGGCAGGGGCGCAACGACGAAGCGCTCCGCATCTACCAGCAGCTTGCGGCCACGCCCGAGGAGCAGGTGGGACCGCTCTCGTCGGAGCTGATCGGGAAGTTCGAGCTTTGCTCCCTCCGGAGCGAGAGGGCTGCCTGCGCGCTGGACTTCTATCGCGAACTGGTTACGGGCCGCTGGCGATTGGATAAGCCCCGGTATCTGTTCTACTCGGAGCGGGTGCGGGAGTGGCTGAGAGGCGCTTCCCCGCAGGCGGAAGAGTTGCGGGCCACCGAGCGGAAGAAGCTCGCTCTGGCGGGTGCGGTCGAGCAGTTGACCACAGCGCCGCGCCGATTGCTGCGGGGAGGAGGCATCACGTATCTGGCTTTCTGGCGCGTGGCGCCGTTCGCGGGCTTCGTACTCGCGGAGTCGTTCTTCCAGGGGCGGGTCTGGCCGCGAGTGCTGGCGGTGCTTGGGGCGGACTTCGAGGGCCGGGTGATTGCGCCGGACGGATCGGCTCCCTCCAGGCCGGGTCTCTCCGCGGCGCGGGCGCTGGAGGGGGGCTGGCGGCTGGAGGTCTGGCCGCGTGATCCAAGCGCGCTGTACGGCGGCGTCACGCGGCGGCGGAACCTGTACTTCACCATGCTGCTGCTGGTAGTGGCGCTACTGGGTTTCGGCGGCTACCTCACCGTGTGCATAGTCCGCAGGGAGCTGGAGGTCGCGCGGCTGAAGTCCGATTTCGTCTCCGCGGTTTCTCACGAGTTTCGCTCTCCTCTGACCGGGATCCGCCAGTTGGGTGAGCTGCTGATGCGGGGGCGGGTCAAGGATGAAGAGCGCCGCCAGGAGTACTACCGGCTGATCACCCGGGAGGCGGACCGGCTGACGCGGGTGGTCGAGAACGTCCTCGACTTCTCGCGAATGGAAGAGGGCCGCAAAGAGTACCACTTCGAGCCGCTGGAAGCGGGGCCCTGGCTGACTGAGCTGGCGGCGGCCTTCCAGGCGGAGGTTGCTGAGAAGGGCTATCAGGTCGAGGCCAGCGTGCCGGTGGAATTGCCTGCGCTGACCGCCGACCGCGAGGCGCTCAGCCTGGCGGTGCGCAACCTGCTGGACAACGCGGTGAAGTACTCGCCCGAGGCCAAGACGGTGTGGCTTGAAGCGGAGGCCGCGGATGCGCGGCTGTCCATCCGGGTACGTGACCGCGGTGTGGGCATCCCGCCCGAGGATCAGAACCACGTCTTCGAGAAGTTCTACCGGGGGCGCGGGGAGATCGCCAAACAGGTCAAGGGCGCAGGCCTGGGGCTGAGTCTGGTGAAACGCATTGTCGAGGCGCACCTCGGCGCGGTCGAGTTCGCCAGCCGTATGGGCGAGGGAAGCACCTTCACCATCCATTTGCCCTTGACCAGCGAAAGGCAGCGGGGCATACAACCATGAAGCGCATCTTGATTGTCGAAGACGAGCCCACCATCGCCATTGGGCTTCAGGACGACCTGGAACTGGAGGGTTTTCACGCGGAGGTCGTGAGCGATGGCACGACCGCGGTGGCGCGGGCTCTGGAAGGCGGCTACGACCTGATCCTATTGGACGTGATGCTGCCTGGCAAAGACGGTTTCACGGTGTGCCGGGAGATCCAGCGCGCGGGCCTGCGCACACCCATCATCATGCTGACCGCGCGGGGGCAGGAAGCGGACAAAGTGACCGGCCTGGGGCTGGGCGCGGACGACTACGTGACAAAACCGTTCAGCCCCAGGGAACTGGTGGCGCGCATTCAAGCGGTGCTGCGGAGAGCCAGCGAGGCAGCGCCGGCGAAGGTGTTCGAGTTTGGCGAGGTCGAGATCGATTTCACGCGGCTTGAGGCCTCCCGCAAGGGCGAGAGGGTAGATCTCACCGCGACCGAGTTCAAGCTGCTGCGGGCATTCGTGGAGCATCGGGGCCGGGTCCTGAGCATCCCGCAGTTGCTCGACCTGGTGTGGGGCAAGGAAATGTTTCTCACGGACCGGGTGGTGTACACGCACGTGAACAACCTGCGCGGGAAGATCGAGGAGGATCCCAGCCGGCCCCGGTTCATCGTCAGCGTGCGCGGGGCGGGATACCGCTTCGATGGTTGAAGCGATCTTGAAGCAGACTTGAACGCGGCTTGAAGCCGCCGGGTGGAGACCGGAGTTATTCTGCGGCCATGAGGATGAGACACATCGCTGTTACGCTGGCGCTCTCCATGGCGATTGCGGGCGGCCAGCAGAAGGGGACGCCGGGCGAGGCACTGCTCGGCGCGGCGCTTCATCAGGAGGAGGTGGAGGGGAATCTGGAGGCGGCGATCGCCTCCTATAGGAAGTTCTTGGCCAGCCGGCCCGCGGACCGGGCGCTGGCGGCCAAGGCCCAGTTTCATCTCGGCCTCTGTTACGAAAAGCTGGGCCACGCGGAAGCACGCAAGGCGTATGAGCAGCTTCTGCGCGACTACCCGGAGCAAGGCGAACTG
>VFZS01000409.1 GCA_016871095.1 Acidobacteriota bacterium | reverse complement strand
GCGAAGTCCTTCAGCTTCCTTTGAGCCTGGCCCTGGCGGACGCTGCCGCACCGCGGGCCGGCACTGTCGCGCCCCTCACCTACGTCATCGAGTACGGCTACGACTACGTCAACAACCCCGCCTTCCTGCGGCAGGTGGCCGAAGCGCCGCCCCAGTGGCTGCACGTGGGCCACGACGTGCCCTTCAAGTCCGGCTCCGGCCCGCGGCTGGCGCCCGAGCCGTTCAAGGGAAAATTCACGGACCGTTACGCGCTTCTGCCACCCGCCGGGGTGCGCCAGTACTTCGATGAGTTGAGGCAGTTCGTCGCCGCGCTCCACCGCGCCGGCGCCCGCACCATCATTCCCTACATCTGCAACCAGACCATGGGGGGTGATCCGGAGCGCCGCGCTGGTTTCTGGCAGTTCTACGACCGCTGGGAGGACTACCGCGACTTCGGGCTGCCGCCCAGGCCGGAGGAAGATCCCCTACAGTGGCTCCAGCGGGATCCGCAGGGCAACATCAGCTTCAACTACCCCAGAGCGCATCCCACCTTCGCACCCGGCTTCCGGTGGGCGCCCTGCCCGAACAACCCGCACTGGAGCCGCTACCTCGAGTTCGTGGCCGGGAGGATCGCCGAGTGCGGCTACGACGGGGTGTTCGTGGACAACAACATCCTGCACTGCTACTGCCGTTGGTGCCGCCGCGAATTCGTACGGTATCTGGGCAGCCGCTACAGCACGCAGGCGCTGCGCCGGGCGTTCGGAACCGGCGACGCCGAGGCCGTCGAGATGAGCTGGCTGGCCGACCGGGTCTCATGGGCGCGCGTGCGGCCCGAGTTCAGCGAATTTCTGCTGTCCCGCAGCGCGTACGAGCTCCTGGAGCGGTTCGGGGTGAACAGGCTCGACTCGGTGCAGGAAATCAACTACCTCGGCAACGGCTATCTGAAGCGGCCGGCCGGCAACTTCATCACCTATCTGGAGAGCTGGTACCCGCCGGCGGAGCGCCGTTCTCGGTTCGGCGCTGAGGATCTGCGCCGCGTCGGGCTGGAGACCCCTGAGCGGCGCCTGGCGTGGTGTGAGACGCAGCGCTTCTGGGCCTGGAGCATTGCCGAGAACCTGCTCCGTCTCCAGCGCGCCGGCGAGGAGGTGCGCAAGCCGTTCCTGGTGGTTCCCAACTGGGGGGCCATGCGAACAGTCCTGAACGTGGACGGACGCCGCCAGGACGCCAAGAACGTCGAGGAGTGGAGCCGCGCGTGCCTATACATGATGTTCGAGGAGGACGGCATGCCCGGCCGCCTGGCCCCCGGCGTCTACCATGACTTCCTCAGCCAGTACAAGTACGGGCTGGCCACCGGCGTGCACCCCGTGGTCCTCCCCTACGGGAAGCAGACCGAGGCGAACCTCGAGCTGGCCCACGCGGAAGCGGCGGCCTCCGGCGGCGGCGCGTTCGTGCAGGGCGGCTACCGCTTCCCCGAGGTGCGCCGGCGCTGGCGCGCTTTCTTCGAGCAGCATCCTCACCTGTTCGAGGGCTTCGAGACCCACGCCGAAGTGGCGCTGGCGTACTTCTTCGATCAGGTGCACTTCGAGAACCCCACGCATCTGCTGCACCTGCACCAGCTTAAGCGGGCGCTCGATGCCGGTCACATCCTCTTCGACCACCTGACGGAGAAGGGCATCGAGCAGGGACGGCTGGCGCGGTACCGTGTAGTGCTGCTGCCGCAGACCTCCTGCATCAGCGACGCCGTGGCGGGCGCACTGGGAACCTGGGTGCGGGGCGGCGGACGGCTGGTGCTGACCGGTGAGTTGCCCGCCTTCGACGAGACGGCCAAGCCGCGGTCCAGGCCGGTCTTCGGCAGCGCTCTCGGCCGCGCACGCGGCGTGAAGGCAGTCCCGCTCGGCCGGGGCCGGCTGGCCTGGGCGCCGGACATTCAGGAGGTGGCGCCCATCACCGATGAAGAACGCAAGCTGCTGCACCTGAGCAGCACGGCGCTCGAGGAGGCTGTCGCGAAGCTACCCGCCGCGCTGCCGCCCCTCGATCGCCCCTTGCTGAAGTTGCTCGACAGCCTGGCGGAGCGGCGCTTGGCCTATACGGACCGCAGGGATCTGCCCGGGTTGCGCGCTACCTGCTACTGGCGCCGGGAAGGCGAGGGGGCGCGGATGGTGCTGCACCTGCTCAACTACGACCCCGAGCCAGCCCGGGATGTGCCGATCACCCTGGCGCTTCCGGAGGGGGCGGGCCGCTGGAAGTCAGTCCGGCTGCGCGGGTGGCGTGCCGGCGCGGAGCGAGCCGTGGAAGTGGGCGGAGAGATCCGCCAGAATCGCCTGACGTTCCGCGTACCCGAACTGGCTACCCACCTGGCGGTGGAGGCTGATCTGCTCGGCTAACCGACCAGCTCGACCAGTTGGGAGGGGCGCACCCGGCTGCCGTGGCCGTTCGAGCCGTTCCCGTTGCCCTTGCCCTCGACCAGCGCCAGGAACTCCTCCTGCTGCTCGAAGGGGATGGCGTACTTGCGCTCGATCTTCTCCCGGTAGCAGGGCCCGGTGTTGTAGGTGCAGAAGGGGTACAGCAGGCCGTTAGGGGCGGCGTAGTGCACCACGCAGCGCTTCACCCGCTCCACATCGTAGTTGTACGCGTCCATGAAGTGCATGCCCGCCACCATCAGAGTCTTGTAGGTGAAGCCCTCGGATTCGGCCTCGCCCCGCCCGTAGCGTTTGTCCATCAGCCCTTGCAGGGTTTGCAGGAACTTGTCGAAGCTGAGGCCCTGGGGCGCGCGGTCCTCGTGGTAGTGCTTGCGCAGCGCGTTCCAGGCCTGGATCTTGGTGAACAGCTTGACGCTCTGCCTCTCGGCCTTGCGCGCCAGCAGGTCCATTTCCCGCAGCATCCCGGCGACGTCGATGAACCGGGTAGCCGGCACCGCGTTCTTGTTCTGGTCCACGAACAAGTAGGTGCCCATCGAGCAGTGCGGGTGGGAGGTCAGGTGGGTGGTAAGCTCTCCACGCAGCGCGCTGATCAGCTTCGAGAACGGGCTTACCGCGGACAGCGGGAACCAGTCTTCGTTGGCCCGGGCGATCCCGGTCTGCTTCTCGAAATCGTGGGCGAAGTCCGACAGCGTGTAGCGCTTCGCTTCCAGCTCCGCGCGCGAGATGCGCCCGCAGAAGCTCACCGGCTGGAAACTGACCGCGCTGACGCAGTCCACGTTGTCCAGCGCCAGCCGGATCATGTTCCCGATCTGGTCGTCGTTGATCCCCTTGATGATCGTAGGGACGAAGCAGATCTTCATGCCCGCCTTGCGCACCGTCTCGATGCACTGGAGCTTCATCTCCAGGAGCGGCTCCCCGCGGGTGCGGCGGTAAATGTCGTCGCAGACCCCGTCAAACTGGAGGTAGAGGGTGTGCAGGCCCGCATCCTTGGCCGCCTGGGCGAACTCCAGGTCAGTGAACATAATGCCGTTGGTGGCCACCTGGACGTGGGAGAACCCCATCTCCTTGGCCAGGCGGATGCAGTCCAGAAAGCGCGGGTGGATGGTCGGCTCTCCGCCCGAGAACTGCACAATACGGGCGTTCACCGGCTTCTCGTTGCGCAGGGCCTGGAGCATGCGCCGGACCTGCTCGAAGGTCGGCTCGTAAAGGTACCCGGCGGCGTTGGCGTTGGCGAAGCACACCGGGCAGGTCAGGTTGCAGCGGTTGGTCAGGTCCACCACCGACATGCCGCTGTGGCTGGTGTGCATCGAGCACAGACCGCACTGGTCCGGGCACCGGGTCGCGTTGGGGACGGCCGGATTGGAAATGCCCTGATGGTCCCCGAAGTTCCAGTCGTCCATCTTCAGGTACAGGTTCACGTCCGAGAAAACGGTGTCGCGGCAATACCCGTGCTGCGGGCAGGTCTTCTCCATGATGACCCGGCCAGCCTCCTCGAAGAGCCGCGCCTCGATGATGCGGAGGCACTCCGGGCACAGCGACTGGGTGATCTTGGGCAGCCCCCGGTGGACCGGCTCGATGGGTGACCCCGAGAGGGTCCTCTCGGGCTGCAAAACCTCGAATCCCTTGGACTTAGTTGGGCTGGTGGCGAACGTGCTCACGCGGAACCCTCCTCGGCTAGACGTATCCGCTCTGAGCCGCCAGTATAGCCCTGGCAGCCAGGCAGGGCCTACCAATCCACGCCCAACGGCGTAAATCATTGCCTGTACGGGGCCTACGCCCCGTTGAACGGGGGACCCGCCAGGGACAGTCTGGCCTATCCCCCCGTGGACAGGCCAGACTGTCCCCATCCACACCCCTCCGCCAGATGCTAGAGTTGACTCTTGAACCCGGAAGCCAACCCTATGACTCGACTGCTTGCCTTGATGACTTTGCTGGCTGGCGCGGCTTCGGCACTGGACGAGGCTAAACCCTTCCTGGTCCGGCAGCCGGCCCTGAACCGGACCCACATTGTGTTCCACTACGCGGGCGACCTCTGGTCGGTCGCGCGGGAGGGCGGGGAAGCCCGCCGCCTGACCACTGCCCCAGGGCAGGAGGGCCAACCCTGTTTCTCTCCAGACGGCCAGTGGATCGCCTTCACCGGCGAGTACGACGGCAACGTGGACGTCTTTCTCGTATCGGCGGGTGGGGGAGTCCCCCGACGGCTCACCTACCATCCCGGACCGGATGTCGCCGTGGGGTGGACGCGCGACGGCAAGCGTGTGCTCATCCGGTCGGGCCGCTACAGCTACACGCGCTTCGGCCGATTGTTCACGCTTCCCCTGGACGGCGTCCTGCCGGAGGAACTGCCGCTGCACATGGCCGAAGATGGCTCCTACTCGCCGGACGGAACCCAGATCGCCTATCTGCCCCTGGCCCCGGCCTTCGGAACCTGGAAACGCTATCGCGGCGGACGCACCACTCCCATTTGGATCGCGCGCCTGTCCGATTCCAGCATCGAGCGTGTGCCCCGCGACAACTCCAACGACTTCAACCCCATGTGGGTGGACCACCGCATCTTCTTCCTTTCGGACCGCCACGGTCCGGTGACGCTGTTCAGCTACGACACCAAGGCCAAGAAGGTCGCCCAGGTCATCCCCAACACGGGGCTTGACATCAAGTCCGCCGCGGCCGGCCAGGATGCCATCGTCTACGAGCAGTTCGGCTCGCTGTGGCTGCTGGATCTTAGGACCCTGAAGCCGCGGCGCGTTCCCGTCGTCGTCCGCGGCGATATGCCCGAACTGCGGCCGCGCCTGGAGCGGCTCGCCGGTCGCGCCACCAACGCCGGGATCTCAC
>VFZS01000408.1 GCA_016871095.1 Acidobacteriota bacterium | reverse complement strand
CCGCGGGCAACCGCTGGTTCAGACCGTGGAACACATCCGCGGCGCGCGGGACCAGAGGTTCGTGCAGCAGGCGGCGGCGACAGTTGGGGGGGAGCGGCGTGGTCCACGCGCGCAGCCAACGATGGGGCCGGTAGCAGAAGTCGAAGCGAGCCTCGGGATGCGCGCGGGCCAGGCCGGCCAGCGTCTCGCGGCAGTAGATACCCACGCCGGAGAGGTTGTCTCCGAGACTATAGGTGGCGTCCAGGGCGATGCGCACGGCTCACCGCTTATGATACCGGCGGCGCGCCACTGGGGGGAAGTGCGCTTCGGCTCAGGCGCTCTCGGCCACGCGCTGGCCTCCGCCGCCCTGCACGAGGTTGTCAAACTGGAGGAACAGGAGCTGCACCGGGCGGTAGTCCGCCACCGAGAACATGGCCCAGTTGGCGCCCAACGGCAGCAGTACGGACCGGCCGCCCACATGGACGGTCTTTTCCAGGCGAGGGGCGGTGATGCGCGTCAGCTCCTCGCGTACCTCCGTGGGCGTGCCTTCACGCTTCAGCAACGCCAGCAAGGCGGGCCCGCTCCAGCGGAACAGTTGGTCGGCGCCGGAGAGGCTCTGCGCCAGATGCTGGCTGAACAGCAGCAGGACCTGGTCGCCCGCCGCGTAACCGAACCGCACGTTGATCAACTCCAGCCGCTCGATGACAAAGACTACGGCGTAGGCGCGGCGGTTCTTGGTGGCCAGCTCAACCAGGGCCGCCTCCGCCTCGGGCCGCCCAGGCAAACCTGTGACCGGATCCTGGCGCCTCTCGGCTCGGACCGCAGCGGAGGGAGCGGCGCGCTCCTGGGACTTCGTCAAGTGGCTTGCGATCTCCGCGACGGTCCGCTGGGACTCCTCCCGTTGCCGCGCGATCTCCCCGCGCAGATTCTCCAGGCACTCCGCCAGACGCAGGCGGGCGGTCTGGAAATCCTCGATCATGGAGGCCTTGTGCAGTTGTTTCTCGATGGCTTGCAGGCGCGTGATGGAGCTCTCGCTGCCGCTGGCTAGGGTGGCCATGGTCTTGGTGAGCATACCCACCATGGTCTGGAGTTCGGCGCACTGCACCCGGATGAAGCGGGAGGTCCGGCTGTTATACTCCTCCATGGCCTTGACGATGGTGCCGGCCGCCACCAGCACCTCGGAAGCGGCGGGCCGTTCTCCCAGGCTGTCCCCGATGTGGCGGATGTCGGCGCGGTACTTCTCGTAGTCGGCTGCATCCCCCTTGACGGCGTGAAGATCGAGTCCTTGAAGCAGCAGCCGGACCATCCGCAGCAGAGCGGCCGCGACCTGCTCCGGGCGGCTATCCAGGTACTTCTTGAGGGAGATGAACATCCCTGGTTGATATCGGCAGAACCGGGCGCCGGGGCTATAGGGACTCACCGGGCCAGCCGGGTCTAGCGGTAGCGCTTGAGCTTGCGATACAGGGTGGTACGACCGATGCCCAGCAACTGGGCCGCCCGGCCCCGGTCGCCCTGGGTGCATTCCAATGCCCTGAGTATGGCCTGCCGCTCGGTCTCTTCCAGCGGGACCACGCCGGCGGGTCGCGACTCAGGGGCAGCGGCGGCTACCTCCCGGGAAAGGGCGGCCTGGCCGGCGAATTCCCCGGCCTGGCGCTGGTGCAGGGCGTTCTGCAAGCCGGTGGGCAGGTCCGCCAGGTGCAGCACGGGACCGGAGTTGAAGGCCAGCATGCGCTCGACGCAGTTCTCCAGCTCGCGGACGTTGCCCGGCCAATCGTAGGCCACCAGGGCTTCCAGTACCTCCGGGCTGAGGTGATGACGGCGGCCGTGGCTGGCCAGGAAGTGCTCGAGCAGCGCGGGGATGTCCTCCTTGCGCGCGCGCAGCGGCGGCAAGCGCAGAGTGACCACGTTTAGACGATAGTACAGGTCGCGGCGGAAACGGCCGCGCTCGACTTCCCGAGCCAGGTCGCGGTTGGTCGCCGCGATCACGCGAAAGCTGGCACGGCGGCGCGCCACTCCGCCCACGGGGCGGATCTCCTGGTCCTCGATGACCCGCAATAGCTTTCCCTGGAGCCGCACCGGCAGCTCGCCGATCTCGTCTAAGAAAGCCGTTCCGCCGTCGGCCAGCTCCAGCAGGCCGGGCTTGTGGCTCACCGCCCCGGTGAAGGCGCCCTTGGTGTGACCGAACAACTCGCTTTCCAACAGCGTGGCCACCAGCGCGGAGCAGTCGATGGGCACGAAGGGACCTCCCGGACCGGCGTGATGAATGCCGCGCGCCACCACCTCCTTCCCGGTGCCGGTTTCTCCCAGCAGCAACACCGGCGACTGCCCGCGCCCCAGCCGTTCGATCAGGCGACGGATCTCGCACAGGCGGGGGGAGTGTCCCACCAGAACCGGGTTGCCGGCAAGGTCCTCCATCATGGCAGCTAAAGTTATAGTGCGGGTGAGGGGGTGTCGGCTCTCACTACAAATGCCTGGCCGAAGCGGGAACGTAAGCGCCGGGCCAGTTCCTGAGCGGCCTCCAGGGTGCCTTCGCGTCCCACCAGGACCCGCCATAGCGGAGGATCTCCGTCGCGCACCTCCAGCCGCACCGGACGGTGCTCCCGCTCCGCCAGCCGCCGCTGGCGATCGGCGTTGGAGCGCTCGCGGTAGGCGCCGACCTGCACGGCGAAGCAGCACTCGCTAACCGCGCGGGGCACGGATAGCACTTCCAGGCGCACCGGGGCGGTGCCGGGACCCAGCATCCGGATGTGGCGGGCGGCGGCGCGCGAGAGATCCACGATGCGGCCCTCCACGAACGGGCCGCGGTCGTTGATGCGCACCTCGATCTGGCGGCGGTTGTCCAGGTTGTGCACCCGGACGCGGGTCCCGAAGGGCAGGGTGCGATGAGCGGCGGTGAGCTTCTCCATATCGTAGACCTCGCCGTTGGCCGCCCGCCGGCCGTGATAGGGAGGCCCGTACCAACTGGCAATACCGGTCTCGGTCCATCCCGGAGACGGCGCGGGGGGCACCGGCGCACGCCTGCGCCTGGCGCAACCCGGCGCCAGCAGCGCGGCCAGCGCCGCGCCAACGCACAGGAAACGGAGAGCGCGCCGCCCCGCGGCGCGGTGAACCTCAGCCAGCGCCCTCATCGCTCCAAATGTAACCTCGCGCGGGCGCGGAGGCAAGCTCCGGAGGCGCGCGCGATCAAACATTTTGTCGCGTGAACGTTTTTTCCCGGAGGGGGCGCCGGGCGCGCGGCGGTCCCGCTTGTATTTTTCTCTTGACTTTCTTCGCGAACAACCTTATATATGAATCACGACGCGATCTTTCACGAGATCGCGGATTCCGATGTCAAGGGAGAATCAATCGATGAAGAACGCAACCAAGAAAGCTGCGAAGCCGGCGAAGAAGAAGGCTGCTCCGAAGAAGAAGAAGTAGTCGGCGCCAGCAAGCAGAGTCGAACCAAGTTCCGACTCAGGCCCCGAGCGGTCGGGGCCTTTTTCATGGGGAAGCCCCGCCGCGGCGGGGCTTTTCTTATTGGGGGACGCCCTTGGCCAGCAGCAGCGCGCGGAAGGACTCTCCCAATCCCGCCAGCAGCGTCTTCAGTTGCAGCCTGCGGCGGCGGCGTTCGGCTTCGGTGTCCGCCTCCAGGGCGGCGGCCAGGGCGCCGCTCTCGCCCGCCCGCAACAGCGTCTGGGTGAGGGACTCGCATCGCACCATGCTAAAGCCGCACCCGGCGGCGTGCTCCTCCAGCGCGGTGAAGCAGACGTGCGCGGTGATGTCCCGCTCCCCCGGCTCCTCCAGCACCTCCTCGAGCGCGGCGTGGCGGCGGTAGCTCATCAAGGTGCCCGCGGGGAAGCGGACCGCCTCCCGCGTCGTGTACCCGTAGTCGATGGCCAGCAGGAAGCCGCGCTCGAGACGCGCGGCAAGTTCCTCGAGCCAGCGCCACGCCCGCAGGTGGACTTCGGCCACGCGCCCCTCCTCGGGGTTCTCCGTATAACGCCGGAGGTAAGCGGCGGCCTCCCCGCTCACCGCTTCGCCCTCCAACCACACGAAGCGCTCCCCGTTCCAGCCGACGCGCAGCTCGCGGAAGGCATCTGCGCGCCGGACCGCCACGCTCACCGGAAGCGCGTCGAAGAACTCGTGGGCGAAGATCACCCCGCGGAAGCGGTCCGGCAGCGCGCCGCCAGCGATGTCCACTCCCACGTAGTTCCACTCGGCAAAGGCAGCGGCCATCTCCCCGCGGCCCGGCCCGAGCTCGAGCACCCGGAAGTCCGCGGGCCGTCCCATTTCCTCGGACAGCGCGCGCACCTGCGCGGCCATCAGCAGGCCGAACACGGGTTGCAGTTGGGAAGCGGTGAAGTAGTCGCCCTGCCGGCCGAAGGGATCGCGCCCGCGCGTGTAGTAGCCGTAGCGGGGGTGATAGAGCGCCAGGTCCATGAAGCGCTCGAAGCTGATGGGGCCGGTGCGGGAGATCTCTTCGCGGATCAGGGCGGCCAGCGGAGTCACGGCGCGGTTCCGCTACGATCATAAACCATGGCGCCGGTGGGCTTCTGCTATGATCGTCGGCGGGGGTGCGTGGCCCATGCTGGAAGTCAGAAGCGAGCTGGCGCTGGAGCGCCTGGAGCCGGCGTTGCGGCGCGCGGCGAACCGGCACGGCGCCACGGTGCTGGCGGTGCAGTCGGCGGGACAGTTGCTGCGTGACAAGGGGGCCCCGGTTTCCTGCGACGCGCTGGTGTACTCGCTGTGCCACCCGGAACTGTTCGCCGCACTGCTCGAGGCCGACATCCGCGCCGCGGCCCTGCTGCCCTGCCGCGTCGCGGCCTACCAGGAGGGCGGGCAAGTGGTTCTTCAGACTATTTCGCCCGCTGAATTTGGACGCCTGCTCAACCGCCCGGACCTGGTGCAGTTGACCGCGCCGATGGAAGCGCTGCTCCTTCAGATCCTGGAGGAAGCCGCGCGCCCGCAGCCCGCGGCGGCGCGCGCTGCCGGCGGCGTAACCCGTGGCGGCGTCGGCGCCACCGAGGAGCAGGTCAGCCTGCGGGGAGCCGTGCCCCAGCGCATCGACTGTCGCGGCACCAAGGTGGAGGATCTGGCCGGCACCGGGCAGCAGGATTCGCCGGGCGGGTAGCTGGTGGCCTGTGGCTTGTGGGGTGTGAGCCCAGCCTACAAACTACAGGCCACATGCTACGGGCCTTCGGGCAGTAGTATACTGGTCCCCTCTCACCTCCACACGAGGAGCGACCATGCTGCCTGACTATATCTCCCGAGCGGTTCCCGTACCCCAGGAAAAGCGCGCGCCG
>VFZS01000407.1 GCA_016871095.1 Acidobacteriota bacterium | reverse complement strand
GTCAAGATTCTGTACTGGGACCGCGACGGCTGGGCGCTGTGGGCCAAGCGGCTGGAAGCGGGCACGTACGCGTTCCCGTTCGCGGCCACGGGGCGCGCCGAGATCACCTCGGGGGAGTTGAGCGCCTTGCTGGAGGGCCTCGACTTGCGGCGCGTCAAGCGGCGGAAACGTTATCTTAGGCCGCCCGCACAGAATGCGTGAAACCCGCATAAACATTGGCCCGCAGCGCATTTTCGGCTTGCTTTTCAATGAAACAAAAGGTATTATTTATGTAGTGGTCATCGATCCCCACAACTTGCCCGATAATCCCGCAGTGCTGCGGCAGATGGTGATCGATCTGGCCACGCAACTGGAGGCCCACGAGCGGCGCTTGCAGCGCGTGCAGCACATCCTGGAACAACTCCTGAAGTGGCGCTACGGGCAGAAACGCGAAAAGATCGACGAGCGCCAGTTGTTCCTGTTCGCGGTGCAGTTGGAAGCCACGGGCGGGGATGTCGAAGAGCTCATCGCCGAGTTGGATCAACAGCCGGAGAGCCAGCCCGACGCCCCCCCGGCTCCCCCGGCGACGGGTTCGGCCGAGAAACCGGCCCCAGCACGCGGCCACGGGCGCAAGCCCCTGCCGCGGGCGCTGACGCGCGAACGGATCGCATACGAACTGAGCGCGGCCGAGCAGCAGTGCCCGCACTGCGCCGGGATGATGGAGCGCATCGGCGAGGAAGTGAGCGAGCGGCTGGAATACGTGCCCGCCTCCCTGAAGGTCATCGAGGAGGTGCGGGGCAAGTACGCCTGTGCCTGCGGAGGAGCGCTGAAGACGGCGCCCAAGCCGGAGCAGCCGATCGAGAAGGGCTTGGCCGGCGCCAGTCTGCTGGCGCAGGTGGCGGTGGCCAAGTACGCCGACCACTGCCCGCTGCACCGGCAGGAAGGGATCTTCCGGCGGCACGGGGTGGAGTTGTCGCGCAAGACCATGTGCGGCTGGATGCGTCAAACGGCGGAGCTGCTGGCGCCATTGTACGAGCGGCTGAAGGCCCAGGCGCTGGCGACGCCCGTGGTACAGACCGACGACACGCCGGTGGCGGTGCTGGATCCGGAACTGCCGAAGACGCGCACCGGGCGCATCTGGACGTATGTAGGCGGGAGCGCGACGGTGTACGACTACACGCCGACGCGCCAGCGCGAGGGGCCGGAACGATTCCTGAAGGAATACCACGGGTATCTGCAAGCGGACGCCTACTCGGGTTACGACCAGTTGTATGTCCAGCCGGGGCGCGGCTTGGTGGAGGTGGCCTGCTGGGCGCATGCCCGCCGCAAGTTCTATGAGGCGCGCTCCAGCGCGCTGACGAGCGCCATGACGGCGCTGGCCTACATCGGGCTGCTGTACAAGCTCGAGCGCCAGGCGCGCGCACTGGAGAGCGCGGAGCGCCTGGCCTGGCGGCAGCGCTACGCCGTGCCGCTACTGGAAGAATTCCGGGGGTATCTGGAGCGCGAGCGGGCGCGGGCGCTGCCTAAGAGTCCGGAAGGAATGGCGATGGCCTACGCGCTGTCGAACTGGGCGGCGTTGTGCCGCTACACCCAGAACGGCGCTCTGGCGATCGACAACAACGGAGCGGAGCGGAGTCTGCGCGGCGTGGCGGTGGGCCGGAAGAACTGGATGTTCTTCGGCAGCGACCGGGGCGGCCGCACGGCGGCGGTGTTGACCAGCTTCATCGCCTCCTGCCAGCAGATCAAGCTCGACCCCTGGGCCTACCTCCGCGACGTGCTTACTCGGATCGCGGCGCATCCCGTGAACGCGCTCGATCAACTGCTGCCCGCCAACTGGAAGCCCTCCCCGGCGTAGTCGCTCTTACCCCTCACCGCTCACCCCCGAGACCATCGCTGCTCCGCTTGCGGCGTCAAGATGGGTTCACCGGACGGATACGTTGTTGTAGACTTTGAGGGTAGCGGGAGTCGCAGGGCTTGAGGCGTTGGTGTTGTCACTTGCAGCAGGCCTGCACCGCAAGAGGAGAATCCATGACGTATCGTGTCTGTTCGATCCGATTCGGGGCGGCTGCCGTGGTCTGCCTCCTTGTTCTAACGTTGGCTGCGTGGGCCCAGGTGGACCGGGCCACCCTCACCGGCACGGTGACCGACGCCAGTGGCGCCGTCGTTGTAGAGGCAAGAGTAAGGGTCACGCACGAGGGCTCGGGCCTGGAGCGTGAGGGCCAAGTCGGCGCGGGTGGCGCCTACATGATCCCGCAACTGCCGATCGGGATGTACACGATCAAGATTGAAGCTGCGGGCTTCAGGGGCGTCCAATTCAACAAGGTCGAGTTGCTGGTGGGCCAGACCCGGACTGTGGACGCCAAACTCGATATCGCGACGTCTACCACCACGATCGAGGTGCGCGATACGGCGGTGGCCCTGGACCGCTCTTCGGCGGAACTGGGCACGGTGGTTCAGGCCATGCAAGTTTCCGAACTGCCTATCAACGGGCGGAATTGGGCGAGCCTGATGGTGCTTGCGGCTGGCGCGGTGAACACCGGGGAGGGTTTTCAGGACGACGTCCGGTTCGTCGGAAGGGCGAATGACGACAACAACTGGACCTTCGACGGCATCGACAACACCGCCATCAAGGATCCCACATACGGCACCAGCGCGCGGTTGGTGGTAAGCATGGACTCCATCGCGGAATTCAAAGTGAGCTCGGCGCTGTATTCGGCCGAATCCGGCGGCGGTACGGGTGGGCAGGTCGCCCTGGTGTCGAAGAGCGGCTCGAACCAGTTTCACGGCGGGCTGTTCGAGTACGTCCGCAACAACGCGTTCGACGCGCGCACCATATTCGATGGTCCCAAGCTGGCGCCCTTCCGCCTGAATCAGTTCGGCGGCAATATTGGCGGCCCCATCAAAACGAACAAGCTGTTCTTTTTCGGAAACTACGAAGGTCTGCGGCAGCGGCAGAGTTCGGTCTACACCTACAGCGTGCCCAGCGCGGCGCTGCGCAACCGGGTGATCGCCGGCGCACCGGGCCTGAGAAGCCTGATCGAAGCTTACCCGCTCGGCAACAGAACCACCAAGGACGCGAACATAGACGAAATCGTGCAGGAATGGTCGCGCAAAGGCACCGAGGACAGCATGATGGGCCGCATCGACTATCAGATCTCCGACCGCACCACGCTGTTTGGCCGGTACAACGGGAACCACGCGCGCCTCTCCATTCCGGGCGGCATGCGTTCCGACTATGTCGAGGGGGAATTCCAGCACACCAAGAACCTGATGGTGCAGTTGCAGCACACCTTCAGCTCCAACGTGGTCAACGAAACGCGCGCCGGCGCACACCGGGTGCCGCGCATCGAGGAAGACTTTGGCGCTTTAAACGAAACCATCAACGTTCCCGGGCTGACCGCGCTTCTCAACAGTGAGGTGCAGAAGGAGATGGGAACAACCTATTCGATCATCAACAACCTCAGCGTGTTCCGTGGGCGGCACAACCTGAAATTCGGGGGCGAGGTTCGCCGCGCCCACGTAAACGTGTTCTGGACCGATTCCCGATCCGCTACCTTTGCGACGGTCAACGACTTCGTGCGCAACGCCGTGGACTCGGTGAGCATCAGCGGTGAGATGGCCACCCGGGGCGGGCGGCGCACCTACTGGTTCGGCTACGCGCAGGACGAGATCAAGGCCAGCCGCACTCTCACGCTCAGCCTGGGCGCCCGCTACGAGTTCTATTCTGTCATGAAGGAAGTGAAAGACCGCATCCTGGTCTTCGACTCGGTAAAAGGCGATTTCGCGCCCAAGGGCACGCCGGCCTACAACCCGGACCGCGACAACATCGCGCCGCGCGCGAGCCTGGCCTGGGCGCCCGACTTCCTGAAACAGAAGACGGTGATTCGCGCCGGCTACGGCATGTACTACGGCCCCGGCCAATTCGACGACGTGATGGCGTCGATCGAGAGCACGCAGGAGACCTTCCGCCTGACCGCAGCCGACGTCCCAGGCCTGTCTTATCCTATCGATCCGTTCATGTCGCGGGCCAAGATTCAAGGCCTCACACCCCGGCACATCATACCCCACCGCCGCGACATGTACTCGCAAAACTGGGGGCTCTCCATCCAGCAACTGCTGCCGGCCAGCTTCACCATGCAGGTGGGCTACCTCGGGAACAACGCCCACAAGATCCTGTCGCGCACCTACATCAACCTCATCAACCCGGTGACCGGCACGCGTCCGTGGCCTAAGTTCGGCCGCATCGACAGCAAGGAAGATGCCGGCAACGCCAACTTCAACGCGTTGCAGGTGTCCCTGAAGCGAAGAATGACCAACGGCCTCATGTGGCAGACGGAGTACATGTGGGGTCACTCGATGAACGACGGAATGATCGGCGGCGGCGAATCCACCGCGCCGCAGAACGCCAATGACCGCCGCGCCGGCAAAGCGGATAGCAACTACGACATCCGGCAGACCATGACGACCAACGTGGTGTGGTTGCTGCCCTTCGGCCCCGGCCAGCGCTTCCTGCAGTCCAGGGGCGCCGCTGGCAGGATCGTGGGCGGCTGGGAAATCAGCGCCATCCATTCCACGCGGACGGGCCGCGCCATCAACTTCTCGGTGAGCCGCAGCTCCAGGGACCTACCGGACGGCAACAGCAGCAACCAGCGCCCGGACCGGGTGCCCGGCGTCCCCATCCGTCCGGAGAATCAGACGCTCGACCACTGGTTCAACATTGCGGCGTTCGCGGTTCCGAAGAGTGGAACGTGGGGTAATGCGGCGCGGAACCTCGGCCGCGGACCCGGCGTGAACCAATTCGACGTGTCCTTACAGAAGACCGCCAAGATCACTGAGAACCATCGCATCGCGTTCCGGGCGGAGTTCTTCAATCTTTTCAACCGGCCGCACCTGGGCACGCCGGCTTCCAACATCTCCTCGCCTGGTTCTTTCGGCCGCATCAGGTCGCCGATGAACAGAACCATCGGGATCGGCACGGCGCGGCAGATCCAGTTCATGCTACGATACATCTTCTAGTACTACTATGTTATAAAGCAGACATTCTGTTGTAGAATTGCTTTGTGGACGCACAGCGCGGCATAGCCGCAACCAAACAGTGATGGCGTTTCCGATCTCGTAGGATATTGGTTTTCTCGAACCATCCATCCGAGGAGAAACAGAAACGCCATGCACGAGTTCTTCGCGAAACACCAGGAGAAGATCACGGGGACGCTGTCCGGCTTTGACCGGCTGGTCTTCCGGGGCACGCTCCGTTCGATCGCCCACGACGAGGGGATGAAGCGCTACCTCTGGGCGAATCAAATCCTACTGAAGGACTTCGGTTCGCATGTGG
>VFZS01000406.1 GCA_016871095.1 Acidobacteriota bacterium | reverse complement strand
GTTCGTAGCGGTGGTGGAGGCCGCCGACTTGCGCCGTCGCCACCAAGGGCCCCATCTCGGGTGGCTGCACCGGCCGCGGTTCCGGCGCATCCTTTTCCAGGGAGAGGTGCGTTCTCGATTCGTGATACAAGTCATCAACACAACACCCATATTGGGGAAGTCCGAGAAGTCTGGTACCCGTGGCATCCGTGGTTCGGTCGTAGAGTGAAAGTGCATGCCACGCTGGTCAAGCGCGGCGTCGCGGTGGCGCACTGCAGTTCTGAGGATGTTCATCCCGATCGGCTTTTGGAGTTGCCGCTCTGGATGCTGGATTCGGCGGTTTGTGGCAATCTCCGAGTAGCCAGACCAGGTAACGCCAACGTGGAGTCCCTCCGAGAACTGAAACACCAACTTCATTTGATCCAGAGCGCTTCGGGTGGGCTTGCCAGGGAGGCCGAACACCAGTACTTGCTAAAGGCAGGAGGTGCTGGTGTCCATGTTGCGGCGTCGCAGGCATTCCGCGCAACTCCCGCTGTTTGCTTGCCCAAACTCGAAGGCACAGACGAGTCCGTCCTGGACGGCTCTGTCAACCGATGTTCAGCAGAAGATGGTGCAGTTGCTCGCACAACTCCTCCGGCATCATTGCACCCGTCGCCGTGGCGCCGGAGTGGTCCAGGAGGCGGGCGATGAGTGAAAAGATCAAGCCCCATCATGTGGCGCGGAAAGCCATCCTGTATATACGTCAATCGTCGGCTTACCAGGTTCAAAACAACCTGGAGAGCCAAAAGCTGCAGTACGCGATGCAAGATCGGCTGCGAGGGCTGGGCTGGCAGGAAATCGAAATCATCGATGAGGATTTGGGCCGGACGGCGTCGGGCACCGTCACACGGGCCGGCTTTGAACGCATGGTTGCCGAAGTGTGCTTCGGGCAGGTGGGCGCGGTGGCGGCCCGGGAAGTCTCGCGTTTCGCCAGGAACAGCCGGGAGTGGCAAAAGCTAGTCGAGGTATGCCGCGTGGTGGACACACTCCTGATCGACCAGGAAATGGTATACACGCCGCGGCTGAGTAACGACCGGTTGCTGTTGGGTCTGAAAGGCAGTCTGAACGAATACGAACTCGACTTATTGCGGCAGCGGTCGGTTGAGGCCAGACGGGAGAAGGCACGCCGGGGCGAATTGATTGTGGCTTCGCCGGCTGGCTATATCAAGGGAGAGGGGCGCTGGGAAAAGGATCCGGACCGCCGGGTTCAGGATTGTGTGTCACTGGTTTTCAGCAAGTTCCTGGAACTCGGATCGGCACGCCAGACCCTGCTGTGGTTCCTGGAGCACGATCTGCAAGTACCCGTCTGCCTACCACGCGGCCAGGTGGCTTGGCGGCGCCCGCGGTACACGACGATCTACGCGTTCCTGAACAACCCTGTCTACGCAGGTGCCTACGCTTACGGCAGAACGGAACACACCACCCAATATGCGCAGGGACAACCGCGGGCTCGCAGTCGGCGCAAACCGAGCGATCAGTGGTGGTCCTTGATTCCGGACCGGCATGAGGGCTACATTAGCTGGGAACAGTTTCAAGAGATCCGACGGATGTTGCAGGACAATGACCGTTTCAAAGACCGAGTCAGCGGTGAGCGGCGCGGACTGGCTCTTCTGGCAGGGCTGCTGCGGTGTCGGTGTTGCGGACGCAAGTTGATGGTGGAGTACTCTGGCAACGGCCCGTTCGTGCTGCGGTACGCGTGCCATCGGAGCCGGTTGGACAATGGGGAAAGGCCGTGCATCTCGTTTGCCGGCTTGGCGGTGGATGACGCCATCAGCAGCGAGATACTCACGGTGCTGCAACCGGCCGCAATCGAAGCGGCGGTGCTGGCCAGCGAGCAACAGCGGCAGCAGCAAGACCAAATCTTGTCGGTATTGGAAAAGGAACTGGAAGCGGCGCGGTATGCAGCCCGGCGCGCTGAAAACCAGTTTGATACATCCGACCCTGACAACCGATTGGTGGCGAGCGAACTGGAGCGCCGGTGGAATCAAGCCCTGCAGAAAGTGCGGGAAGCCGAACTACGGATCGAGCAAGAGAGGCAGCGGCAGAGAGCCGAGGCGGTAACACCGGAAGAGTTCGAAAGCCTGGCCAGGAATTTGGAAGCCGTGTGGAATCATCCGGCCAGCGACGGTCCCCTCAAGCGGCGCATCGTCCGGACGCTAGTTGAGGAGGTTGTGGTCGATATCGACGATCCGAGAACCGAGGTCATTGCTGTCATCCACTGGAAGGGCGGGGTGCATACAGAAGTGCGTGTGGCACGGCTTCGCCGCGGCCGCAACCGAGCACAGGCTCCGCAAGAGACCGTCGCAGCGATCAGAGTTCTTGCGCGGATCTACGCGGACGATCTCATTGCCGGGGTTCTGACGCGCAGTGGTTTGCTCACAGGGCGGGGAAACCGCTGGAGCCGCGAAGCAGTGACGTCGCTGCGCAGTTACCACGGAATCCCGTGCTATAACGAGGAGCGGCGCGAAACGGAAGGTTGGCTGAACCTCACCCAAGCAGCGTCCCGCCTGGGAGTGAGTTCTGCTACGCTGCGTTTGGCGATCGAACGGGGAGAGATTGAAGGAGAACATCCACTGCCGGATGGCCCATGGATTCTCAATCGGCGGGCATTGGAAACCCCGAGTGCAGCACAACTGGTCGAGCGAGTTCGTAAGAACTGCCGCGGGACTAGGAAGGCCCCCGCGTCAGCGGTAGATGAGCAAGGAGTCCTTGATTTGTCAGTCACATAGCGAGGTGGGCACAATGGTGCATGGTTGTAGTAGTCCAGGTACCCCCCGAGGATGCGGCGCAGCGAGGCTTCGCTGACGACGATCACATGATCCAGGCACTCGCGCCGGATCGAGCCGATGACCCGCTCGATGTAGGCCCGTTGCCAGGGCGACCGAGGTGCGCCGAGCACTTCCTGGATGCCGAATTCCTGGACCTGTTGGGTGAAGTCGTTGCCGAAGACGCGGTCGCGGTCCCGCAGGAGATAGCGTGGCGCGGTATCCCACGGAAAGGCCTCCCGGAGTTGCTGGGCGGTCCATTCTGCGGTGGGGTGCGCCGTGACGCCGAAGTGCAGGATCCGGCGGCGCTGGTGGGCCAACACCAGGAACACATACAGAACCTGAAACCGGATCGTCGGCACGGTGAAGAAGTCGACCGACACCATGGTCTTGAGGTGATTCTCCAGGAAGGTGCGCCACGTCTGGGACGGCGGCTTCCGGTGCCGGGCCATGTACTTGCCGACGCTGGTTTCCCCGATGTCGATACCGAGCTTGAGCAGTTCGCCGTGAATGCGGGGAGCACCCCAGAGCGGGTTGTCCCGGCTCATCCTGCGAATCAGGTCGCGGCCGTCTTTGGGAACGCCTGGTCGCCCGGGTTGGCCATGCCGGACCTTCCACGTCCAGAACAGCCGAAAGCCCTGGCGATGCCAAGCAATCACAGTTTCCGGCTTCATGATCGCCAGGGCAGACCGCCAGTCGGCCCAGACTGCAGACAGCCACACCCAGAGGATGCGATCTGCCGCCGTCAGCTTCGGTCGCTTCTTGGCTGCGCGCTGGAGGACACCGATCTGGTGGCGGAGGGCGAGGATCTCGACCTGGAGGGCCGCTCGGCTGCGAAACGACGCCAAGACGGACGCGAGGAACGCTCTGAGGACGAGGGCTGGCGAGAACCGACGAAGGAGGCGCAAGTCCCATGTTCTCACGCAGTTCGGGATTTGCGAGAGGCACAGGTGCGAGCGGGTTCTGAGGCGGAACTGGCAGGCGAGTGCGGATGGTCGCACTGGCCGGCGGGTTCGCGCACTGAGAACCAGCCCTCGCGACACGCCGATCCCAGAGGAGGAAACAGCCCCTGCTGTTCTCACGCCGCCCGGCGTTCGTAGCGATGGTGGAGGCCGCCGACTTGCACGGTCGCCACCACGCGCCCCATCTCGGGCGGCTGCACCAACCGCGGTTCCGGCAACTCTGTGGGCGTAGGGCGGAGTACTCAAAACCTCGCTCTGCTTCCGTAGCTCCGCCGCGTCCGACCACGTCTCCGAGATCGTCGGAGACGCCGGCATCCGCCGCGACGGCACGGCCTCTTGCATTGCCCCGATGCGCGTCGTGCTCGCATGCGCCAACGCCGAAGTAGGCGGACCCTGGTTCAATCTCCAGGGTGACTGCCTGGCGGCCGGCGCCGAAAGCCGTGTTGCGGCTTTGACACGGGGGAGGCGGGGGTGTAGACTATACCCGTCCAGGAGTGAGGATGGGCGCCCTGGTCAAAACTTCCGAAGAGGGCAGTGCTCCGATGAAACACACAACTCTCTTGCGCATTCTGCTGACGGCGCTGTGCGTTGCTTCCCTTTGCGGGCAGCAAGGCACCGGCACCATCTCCGGGACGGTGACTGACGCGCAGCAGGCGCTGGTGGTGGGTGCGAGGATCGAAGTCGTGCAGGTCGGCACAGGATCCGTCTTCCGCACCCGAACGAACGAGAGCGGCTTCTACGCGGCCCCCGGTCTTCCGGTCGGGGCATATGAGATCCGCGCGGAGATGCAAGGGTTCAGGCGTGCGGTAATCACCGGAGTCACGCTCCAGGTGAACCAAAACGCTCAGATCAACGTGGTGCTCCAGGTGGGGGAGTTGGCCGAGTCCGTCCAGGTGGTCGGAGAAACGCCCCTGGTGGACACGGCCGGGGCCACCCTGGGACAAGTTATCGAGAACCGGCGCATTCAGCAGCTCCCGCTGAATGGACGCAGCGCGCTGGCGCTCACGCTGCTGACGGCGGGCGTCGTGTCCAACGCCGGGCCGACCAACTCCGGGTTCGGCGACCGTGGCATCCAGATTTCCTCCCTCAGCATCAACGGCAGCCCCAACTCCATGAACGCCCAGATGCTGGATGGCAACAACAATGTGCTCAGCTACGTGGGCGAGGTGGGGGTGCCCCCGGCGGTGGACGCGGTCGAGGAGTTCAAGGTGCAGAGCGGAGCGATGTCCGCCGAGTTCGGCTTCACCGCGGGCGGGGCCGTCAACTTGGTGACGAAATCGGGCACCAATCAGTACCACGGGACAGCCTACTGGTTTGTGCGCAATGACCAGTTCGACGCGCGAAACACTTTTGCGGCGCGCCGGCTTCCCTTGCGCTACAACCAGCAGGGCGGGTCGCTGGGCGGACCGGTCCTCAGAGACCGGCTGTTTGGCTTCTTCAACTGGGAACAGTACCTCATGCGGCGTAGTTCGCCCCGGATCGCCAGCACCCCCATCGCGGAATGGCGCGAAGGGGATTTCCGCCGGAGACTAGACGCCAACGGACGCATGATCCCCATCCACGATCCGGCT
>VFZS01000405.1 GCA_016871095.1 Acidobacteriota bacterium | reverse complement strand
CTGGCCAGGCCAGGGCCAGTCCGGAGCCAGGGATGCGGGCGGCAGTACTTGACTTCTCCGCCGGTGTAGCGGTCAGTCCACTGAGTGACCTCCCAGCGCCAGAGGCGGAAGAAGTTGTGGTTGTGGCGCTCGAGGAATCGCAGGTAGCCATCGTAGTCGAACACGGGCGGGGGGTTGCTCACCGCGCCGCGGATGATGAGGCCGTTGTCCTGGAGCGACTGCCAGATGTGCGAGCCGGCCAGGTAGACGGCCTTGCCGGAGCCGTCGGCGAGCCAGCGGGGGTTGGACGTTAGAACGCGCAGCGGGCCTGTGGCGGGCCGTTGCGCGAGCGCGGCGGCCGCGCAACAGCACAAGGCCGCGAGGGCGAGGCGCAGCGGCGTCCGCCGCCGGGCAGGATGGGAACAGGCAGGGTCAGGTCGCATGGTTCGTCTCACGGACGTGTATGATACCACTCCGGCGCTGCAGGCCAGTGGCGGGAGTCGCGGACCGCGGCTTCACCCGGTCAAAGGACCGGCCTGGGACTGCCGCAAGCGCCGGTCGCGAGTCACCCCAGGGGGACGTTGCGCACCATGCTGGCGGCGGCTATGATCTCGCCGGGCGCGTCGCCACGGAAGTCCCATTCCCGGATCCGGCGGCAGCACCCGGGTCACGAGCTTGTCGCGCCTGGCGCTCAACAGGCCATCCGCGCCGAGGCTGTCCAGCAGCGCCCGCGGCGGAGTGGCCGGAGGAGCCTCTCATTACGGGCATCCTCCCGCCAGATTCAAAACCATCAGCTTCATTTCCGTCATCTCTTCGATCGCGTAACGCGGCCCTTCGCGCCCCATGCCGGAACCTCTGACGCCGCCGTAGGGCATATGGTCCAGGCGGAATGTCGACACATCGTTCACTATCAGGCCGCCGACCTCCAGCGCCTCGAAGGCCTTCATCACGCGGTTGACGTTCTGGGTGAAGACGCCGGACTGGAGGCCGAAGTCGGTGTCGTTGGCGCGCCGGATGGCCTCGTCGAAGCCGTCGTAGACGGAAACCGTGACCACGGGCGCAAAGATCTCCTGGCACTCCACGGACATATCCGGTTTAGTGTCCGTGAGAATGGTGGGATGGAACAGCGCGCCCACCGTGCGCCCGCCCAGAGCGATGCGCGCCCCCGCGGCGACGGCTTCGCGCACCCAGGCCGCCGCCGTTTGCGCCGCCTGCTCGCCGATCATGGGGCCGACGTCGGCGTCTTCTTCTCTCGGATCGCCCACCTTCAGGGCGGCGGTCCGTTCGATCAGCTTGCTGAGGGCCTCGTGGTAGATGGGCCGGTGCAGGAACACCCGTTGCACGGAGACGCAGTTCTGGCCGGCGTTCGTGAAGCCGCCGAGCACGATGCGGGCGACGGCGTAGTCGAGGTTGGCGTCTTCGTGAACGATGGCGGCGGCGTTGCCGCCGAGTTCGAGCCCCACGCGCTTACGCCCGGCGACCGACTTGAGATGCCAGCCGACCGGGGAACTCCCGGTGAAGCTCATGAAGGCCACGCGCGGGTCGGAGACCAGCCGCTCCGCCTGCGAACCGCGGCAGACGATCACACTGAGGGCTGGGGGCGGGTAGCCCGCCTCCAGCAGCGCTTCAGCCAGCAAGAGCGCGGAGAGCGGCGTGGCGGAGGCGGGTTTGAGGATGAAGGAGTTGCCCGCCGCGACCGCCGGCCCGAGCTTGTGGCAGGCCAGATTGAGAGGGTAGTTGAACGGCGCAATTCCCGCCACCGGGCCGAGCGGCAGGCGGCGCACGAAGCCCATGCGCTGTTCTCCCGCCGGGGTCCAGTCCATGGGGATGATCTCACCGCCGATGCGCTTGGCCTCCTCGGCGGAGGCGCGAATGGTCTCCTTGGCGCGGCCGAACTCGGCCTTGGCGACGCCGCGGGTTTTGCCTCCCTCGAGGATCAGGGTCTCGACAAAATCGTCCGCGCGCCGGTCCATCTGCTGGATCAGGCGGTGAAGAATGGCGGATCGCTGGTGTGACGGCATGCGCCGGGTCTCTTCGAACCCCTCCACGGCGGACCCAATCGCGTCCTCGATATCCGAATCCGCGGCCTGGCACACACGGGCGATCACCTGGCCGTCGTAGGGAAAGCGGACCGGGTTGAGGCTAGGGCTGCTTCGCCACTCGCCGCCAACCAGAAAAGGCCGTTCTGCCGTCATGCGAATCGTCCTCCTGTTCCATCTTCCTTCTTGGCGACGCGGCCGCGACGCCAGACAGCCGGTTGGGAGTTCCACTTACTGGCGCCGCTTTCCAGTCGATCACCTGGAGCACTACCTTCCGGCAGTCAACCTGCTCCGCCGGAGGGCGCACGTGAAATCCGATCCGGTCGAACCGCCGCTACTATCGAAGTGCCGCCTCCGTGGCGGAAGCCGGAAAATGCTCCGAGTCCGGCGCTTGCCCCAGCATCTTTCTGGTTTCGTCCACGTTCCTCCTCACGGCCTGAGCCAGAGCCGCGGCATCGCGGGCCACGCACGCCTCCAGGATCTGGCGGTGCTCCTGGATGGCGCTCCTGGCCCGCGACGGCTGCACCGTCACGAGATTGCGGTAGCGCGAGCTGCGCAGCCACAGATCGTCCAGGATCTCCAGCAGATGGCGGCGCCGGCAGGCCTGATAGATCTTGTAGTGGAACTTCCGGTTCAGGCTCACCAGCCGCTTGTAAGCCCCCGCGTCGGTCAGCCGGGTCATCTGCTCGAAGCAGTCTCGCAGCTCAGCCAGGTCCCGGTCCTGGAGATTCTTCAGGGCCAGGCGCGCCGCCAGCGCCTCCACCTCGGCGCGGACGAGATAGAGGTCCTCGAGCTCATCGCGGCAGAGCGGCTTCACGCGGATGCCGCGGTGCGGGTAGATGTCCACGTAGCCCTCGGCCTGAAGCTGCTTGAAAGCTTCCCGCAACGGGATGACACTCACGCCGAACCGCTGCTTGAGCTGATTCTGGTCGATCTTGGTCCCCGGGGTGAGCTTCCCGGACAGTATGTCCTTGCGCAGCTCCGCCAGGACGGTTTCGCTCATGGTGCTATAGATCACGGGGCCTTCCTTCACTCTGCGCCGGCGCCGCGCGAGTGCGATGGTCGATCACCACGGCGGATGGCTTGCCCCGCGCCAGGTCACGCGGCGGCGATTCGCAGGGATGCGCCAAGGCGCTGCGGATCGCGGCGGCCAGGTCCGCCAGAGGCTGGCCGAGGGCCGGAGCGACGCAGCCGAGCAGCTTGCTCTCGGGCGCCTCGAACCGCAGGCTGCCTTCGCCGCAGGGGATGGAGAGAGCCCGCCTCATGCCCCTGCCGTTTCCCTGGATCGCGGCGCAGCCATGGGTCAGGCGCTCCGGTAGAGCTTGGTAAGCACGAACTCGCGGTGGCCGAGCGCTTCGGCGCAGGTAAGACGGCCGTTCGCCACGCGGATCATCAGGTCCCACAGCCGGTCGCCGGCTTCATCCAGCGAGAAGCTGCGCTGCAAGAGGCCGGAGACGTCCACGTCGATGTGCTCGCTCATGGTCCGGACGGTGAGCGGGTTGCCGGACAACTTGATCACCGGCTCGATCGGGTTCCCCACGATGTTGCCCTGGCCGGTCGGGAAGAGGTGAATCACCGCTCCCGAAGCCGCCCACAAGGTTACCGCTTCGGCGGCGGCGGAAGAGGTATTCATGAACCACAGCCCCGGTCCCGGCGGCGCCTCCGCCGGCTCCAGACACCCGACAAACCGGCACTGGCGGCCGATCTTCTGGAGGTTGCCGAGCGCCTTCTCCTCGATCGTAGTCAAGCCGCCGCGGAGGTTCCCCTGGGTGGGCTGCGAGCCGAGCAGGTCCACCCCCTGTTCGAGGATGAATTGGTTATACGACCTGAAAACCCGCCTGAACTCCGCAGCCACTTCAGGCGTCGCCGCCCGCGAGGCGCAGATGTCCTCCGCGCCAGTCAGCTCCGAGGTCTCGCCGAAGCTGGTGGTCGCGCCCAAGGCGTCCAGGCGGTCCAAGACCCTGCCCACCGCCGGGCAGGACGCCAGACCGGTGGTAGTGTCGGACTCGCCGCACTTCGCCGAGACGTACAACTCCTGAACGCCGCACTCTTCCCGCCGCAATTCACTCGACCTCTGCAAGAGCTGCTGCGCCCTCCGGGAGACGGCCTCGATGGTTCTCAGGTCGCCGTGCCGCTCGATGGAGAAGCCCTCCACCGGTTTCCCGCTGGAGGCGATGCCCTCCACGATCCGGCCGGTCCACTCCGGCTCGATGCCGACGACCAGGCAGGCGGCGACGTTCGGATTCGCGCCCGTGCCTATCATGGTCCGGAAGAACAGCTCCAGATCCTCTCCGAACTGCAGGCGTCCGTAGGCGTGGGGCAGCGCCAGGGTCCCCTTGATATTCGAGGCGGCCGCTTCGGCCGCGGCGTTGGAGATATCGTCCACCGGCAGGATGACCACGTGGTTGCGGACTCCGACCCGCCCGTTCTCGCGCCGGTATCCCAGGAATGTTCCCGCTTGCATGGCTACCACCTCGCCGTCCTCAGGTTGTGAGTGTGAACGTGTTCGCCTTCGGCAATGTCCTGAGAGGCCTGGCCGATCGGCACGTTGTATTTGACCACCTGGCCTCCGGCGCTTACCGGGGCGAGAGCGATCTTGTGCCCGAGCGGGATATCCTGTTTGGCGCGAGCCGCGAGGGTTTGATCCGTCTCCAGGTTCCAGCCCGCCAACTGCTGGCCGCCGGGGAGGTCAACCACCGCGACTCCGACGTTGTCGTTCTTGCCGTGCGCAATGAAATGAATCATCTTCTGCTCCGAGGATTGTTCCGGCGGTCTTTCGGTCCGGGGTCTTGATCAGACAATCGCGAAGCTGAACCGGGTCCCGGCGCCCCCGTCCCCGGAAACCCGCGCCGCGCATCGCCGGCGCTTCGAGCCGGGTCCGCCCGCATCGTGGCGCCCTCAAGGGATCTCCGAAGCTCCGCCATGGCGGCGTTCCGCCGCGGACTGTTGCGACCCGCGGGCCATCTGGATCGCCGCCAGGTGATCCCGGGCCGAGGGAAACACCGGCCGCCTGCCCTGGACCGACTCGAGGAAATGTTCATGTTGCAGGATGGCCGCATCCAGACTGCTCATCGCTAGTGAGCGCTCGATCCTTCATGGGCTGCTGCTCCCTTCTCCGCCGGCCATCGGCCAGGCCGGAGACAATCCCAAATTATATCGCATAATCTATAATCCGGCTGGCGCCCGCCGGCGCCTTTTCCTGAGTCCCGCGGTTAGCGGCCCTGGCGCCTGGGGGGCTGCCGCTGCGCCGCATGGGCGCGCTGCCCCGCGGTTAGCGGCCCTGGCGCCTGGGGGGCTGCCGCTGCGCCGCATAGGCGCGCTGCCCCGCGGTTAGCGG
>VFZS01000404.1 GCA_016871095.1 Acidobacteriota bacterium | reverse complement strand
AACAAGACGCTATGGATGGCGGTCGAGCCTCCGGCGGACTCGGCTTTGCTGCGCGCGACTTCGTACGAGCTGGCGGTCGCCGACGCCGAGGCGTACGGCGCCCGGTGGGTGGTGTCGCTCGATGAACGGTTGCGCAAGGGTCTGACCGCCGGCAACCAGGAGGCGCTGGACACCTGGAAGAAGATCTCCGCCGCGCTGGAGTTCTTCAAGGCCCGGCGCCACTGGAACGGCTACCAACTGGCGAGCGTGATGGCGGTGGTATCGGATTTCTCCGGTCCCAACGAGGAGCTGGCCGGGGAGATCCTGAACCTGGCGGCGCGGCGGCCCTTGCCGGTGCTGCCCATCGTGAAACCCGGGGCCATGGCGGCCTCTTTCGCCGGCCTGAAAGCCATCATCTACCCGGACCAGGAGCCGCCGGCCGAGCCGTTGCGGCGGAAGCTGCTCGAGTTCGCGCGCGGCGGCGGGTTGCTCATCGCCAATTCAGAGTGGAAGTCCGTCGAGGGAACCCTCTCCGGGCTCGACACTTACCGCCGCCTCCAGGTGCGCACGCTCGGCCGGGGGCGGCTGGCGGTGGCCAGCGAGGAGATGCTGGACCCTTACGCCGTCGCCCTGGACGCCCATCTGCTCCTGAGCCGCCGCCACGACCCCGTGCGGCTGTTCAACGCCGGGTCGATGAACGCTCACTATGCGGTGTCGCCGGACCGCCGCCGGGCCGTGGTCCACATCCTCAATTACTCGATGCGCCCGCAGGGGCACCCGGTTTCGGTGAGCTTCCCGGCACGCTACCGCGCGGCGCGGCTGTGGGACCTCTCCCGCCGCGAGGCGGCGCCGCTTCAGGTGTTTCCAGAGCCAGGTGGGACAGGCCTTCAGTCTGTCCGGCCGCAGGCGAAACCGCCTGCGCCACGGGGCATTGAGCTTCACCTGCCGCCGCTTCAGGCATACGCGGCCGTCGAGTTGGAGGCGTAGAAACATGCACAGCCAGATGACGCGTCGAGAGCTGCTAGCCGGGCTGGGCGCCCCCGGGCTGGTGAAGGCGCAACCCCTCCGCGCCGCCAGCGCGCCTACCGCGCCGGTGGCCGTGGCCCAATGCAAGACCTACGGCAGCGAGCTGCTGCCCACCTTGGAGCGCATGTTCGATCAGTTGGGCGGCCTGGGCCGCCTGGTCAAGAACAAGACCGTCGCCATCAAGCTCAATTTGACCGGCAGCCCGCGCTACCGCATGGCGCACCGCCCTGCCGAGCTGGCGCACTGGACCCATCCGGCGGTGACCGCCGCCACCGCGCATCTGATGGGGCGCGCCGGGGCCAGGCGCATACGCCTGCTCGAGTGCTGCTGGTCCACCGCCGAGCCGCTCGAGGAGTACATGATCGAGGGCGGCTGGGACCCGAGCGTGATGCTGAACGCGGCCCCCAACGTTGAGTTCGAGAACACCAACTGGCTCGGAAAAGGCAAGAAGTACTCGCGCTTCATGGTCCCCGGCGGAGGCTATATCTACAAGGGTTTCGACCTGAACCACTCCTTCGAGGATTGCGACGTCTTCTGCTCGATCGCCAAACTGAAGGAGCACGCCACGGCGGGGATCACGCTGTCGATGAAGAACTGCTTCGGTAACGCGCCCGCCACTATTTACGGCGACGGGGCGGGCAAGGACGAGCCTAGCGAGTTCCCCCGCGGGGGCCGCAACATGTTCCACCGCGGGCATCGCCAGCCCTCCGGCTGGACGGAGAACGACCCCACCACCTCGCGCGCGGACGGCTACCGCGTGCCGCGCATCGTGGTGGACATCGTGGCGGCGCGCCCCATCGACCTGGCCATAGTCGAGGGCATCGAGTCCATGACCGTCGGCGAGGGTCCGTGGATCCCAAGGGTGGGTCCCATCAGCCCGGGGCTGCTGGTGGCGGGCTGCAACTGCGTGACCACCGACGCCGTGGGCGCCGCGCTGATGGGCTTTGACCCCATGGCCGACCGCGGGACGGCGCCCTTCGAGCGCTGCGACAATACGCTGCGTCTGGCCGAGGACGTGGGCCTGGGCACGCGCGACCTCAAGCGCATCGAAGTGCTGGGCGTGCCCATCGCCAAAGCGCGGGTGCCCTTCCGCGCCGCGCGCCCCGCCTGAGCTACCAGCCCACTTCCACTTCGTAGTCGCCGGCGCCGCCTCCCGAGTCGTCGATCTCGAAGACCAGCCGGTAGCCGTTGCGCGCCGAGGGGAACTCGACGATCTCAGCGCGCCCGCGCCCTCGCAAGCGCCGCAGGGTGGCGTTGGAGTTGTTGCGAGCAGGAAGCGCTCGGGAGAATTCCGCGCGCTCGCCCGCCACCGGCGCCCCGGTGATCAACTCCGCCCGCGCGTTCGAGCCTTCCACGATAACCCGCACACGCCCATCCACGCGCCCGCTCCACACCATCCCTCGCCGGGCGAAGCTGAAGCCCGGATCCTCGCGCGAGGGCCGGGCCCAGGCCAGCGTGAAGGAGTAGTCGCCCGCCCCGCCCTGCGGGTCGCGGATGCCCACCTGGGCCGTGTAGCCGTTCTCCTCGCGGGGCTGCTGGAGGAGCCGGATCTGGCCGCGCCCTTCCGTACGGTCCAAGCTCACCTGAACGTCACGGCCCGGAAGAGGCCGGGAGAAGCGGAAGCGGTCGCGGGTGGCATCCGCGCCGCGCACGGCCTCCGCGATGCACTCCTCGCGGCGGCAGCTCACCACCACCTCGTCATCCACACGCCCGCTCCAGGTAAGGTTCTCCATGCGGTCGAGACCCGGAGGAGGGCTGGGCCGCGACGGCTCGAAGAACCCTCTCCGGGATTCCCAGAAGAAGGCCAGCGAGTAGAAGGAGCTGCCGCCCTGCCGGTCGTCGATGAGCACCGCCAGCGTGTAGTTGTTCTCCAGGCGGGGCTGCTCGAGGATGCGCACCTGGCCGCGTCCCTCGACCACCTCCAGGCGGACGGTCAACCGGCTGTCCGGCAGCCGCTCAAAGAAGCGGAAGCGCTGGCGCTGCACGGGCAGTCCCTGGCGCTCCTCGACGTCGATGCGGTTGCCGTGCGCGCGCAACACGCTGACGCCATCCACCTGCCCCTCCCAGACCAGTTGGGGCCGGTCCTGGGCCAGCAGCAGGGGGCCGAGGCAAAGCAGCAGAAGAGCCTTCATGCCGTCGAGGTTAGCACAGGGTGACGATAGTGGCGCCCCAGCCGCCGGCCTCCTCCGGCGCGTCGCGGTAGTCCAGCACGTAGGGGGTGCGAGCCAGCACCGCCCGCACCGTCTCCCGCCGCACCCCGATGCCCCGCCCGTGGATGATCCGCAGCGCTTTCAGTCCCAGTCTGTGTGCCTCTTCCAGGTAGGCCTCGACCGCCGCCTTTACGTCCCGCGGGGCGACGCTGTGCAGGTCAAACACGTCCGTGATGGGTATGCGTACCAGCTCCTCTTCCATGGCGGGTTCCACCGCACGGTAGAATTCAGTATATGGCCTTCCCCGTCCACCGCATGCGGCGGCTGCGCGCCTCCGAGGGGCTGCGCAGCCTGGTTCGGGAGACCACGCTGAACCCCGGACAGCTCATCCTGCCGCTGTTTGTGTGTCCCGGCGAGGGCGTGCGCCGCGAGATCGGCGCCATGCCCGGCAACTACCAGTTGTCGGTGGACGAGCTGGTCCGCGAGTGCGCCGAGGCCCAGGCGCTGGGTGTGGGCGGGGTCATGCTGTTCGGGCTGCCGGAGACCAAGGACGAGATGGCCTCCGGAGCCTACGCCGAAGACGGCATCGTGCAGCGCGCCGTGCGCGCCCTCAAGCGCGAGCTGAAACGGCTGGTGGTCATCACCGACGTCTGCAACTGCGAGTACACCAGCCACGGCCACTGCGGCAAGATCGTGGATGGGGAAGTGGACAACGACACCACGCTGGAGTGGCTGGCGCTGGCGGCGGTGAGCCACGCCCGCGCCGGGGCCGACATGGTGGCTCCCTCGGACATGATGGACGGCCGGGTGGCGGCCATCCGCGCGGCGCTCGATGCCGCGGGCTTCAGCAACACTCCCATCCTGGCCTACGCCGCCAAGTTCGCCTCGGTGTTCTACGGGCCGTTCCGCGAAGCCGCCGAGTCCGCCCCTCAGTTCGGCGACCGCCGCGGCTACCAGATGGACCCGCCCAACGCGCGGGAAGCCCTACGCGAGATCGAGCTGGACATCGAGGAGGGCGCCGACATGGTGATGATCAAGCCCGCCCTGCCCTACCTGGACATCATCTGCCGCGCGCGCGAGCGGTTTGACGTGCCTCTGGCGGCCTACCAGGTGAGCGGCGAGTTCTCGATGATTGTGGCGGCGGCGCGCAACGGTTGGATTGACCGGGACCGCGCCATGATCGAGTCGCTCGTAGCCATCCGGCGCGCCGGCGCCCAGATCATCCTCACCTACTTCGCTAAGGATGTGGCCCGGCTGCTGGACTAGGCTCCCAGCACTTTGGCGGCCTTCTTGAGGTACTTCGGATCCACCGTGAGCAGCGCCCCGAAACGGCCCGCGCCCGCGGCCACGGCGTGGAGGGATACCACGCTGATGCCCGCGGCCCCAAGCTTCTCGCCGCCCTCGGCCAAGGCCCCCATCCGGTCCTCGCCCGTGATCAGGAGAGCCTTGCACTTCTTGCCCAGTTTCAGGCCCGCCGGCTTGACCGCTTTGGCCAGGGCGGGAGTGTTCTCGGCCACCGCCAGGATCATCTCGGCGATCTTGGCGCTCTTGCGGTAGCCCAGGCAGGCAACCAGATTAACCCCGGCGGCCTTCAGCGCAGCCAGCACCTTGGCGCCCTCTCCCGGCTTATTGGGAACAGCGCCCATGTAGTAGTCGACACGTGTAATCTCGTCCGGCATGTGAATCTCCTCGGCTACTCGAACCTTACACCCAAGCACCCTTCCAGGTCAATAGGTTTGGGCAGGTCCTCCCGGCCCCTCCGGCGCCCTGTGCTACCCTGGTAGCTTCCTCCGATGATGCCAAAACACTCCTTGGAAGAGCTGCAATCCCTGGCCAAACGGGTGCGGCGCGAGATCGTCCAGATGATCGGAGAGGCTAAATCCGGGCACCCGGGCGGGTCGCTTTCGGCCGTGGAGATCCTGGTGACGCTGTTCTTCGGCGGCGTGATGCGCCACGATGTCGGCAACCCGGATTGGCCGGACCGCGACCGCTGCATCCTGTCGAAAGGGCACGGCTGCCCGGCCCTGTACGCGGTCCTGGCCGAGGCCGGCTACACCCCGCTTGACCAGCTCAATACGCTGCGCAAGCTGGGCTCCATCTACCAGGGCCACCCGGACAAGCGCTTCATCCCGGTCCTGGAGGCCTCGACCGGCTCGTTGGGGCAGGGGCTGTCGATCGGCCTGGGCATGGCCCTGGCCGGACGCCTGG
>VFZS01000403.1 GCA_016871095.1 Acidobacteriota bacterium | reverse complement strand
CAACGGCGGCAATTCCAACCAGATCGGCTACTTTGAAGACGGGCAGATGGCCACCCGCGGCGACGGCGGCACGACTCTGAACTCCATCGCGGTGGGGGTCGAAGAGGTCAAGGTGCTGACTTCCGTACTGCCGGCCGAATACGGCCACGCTTCCAGCGGCGCCATCAGCGTGGTGAAGAAGGCCGGGACCAACCTGCTGCACGGCAGCGGCGGGTATCTCTTCAAGGACGACCCCATGGCCCATCGCCGCTTCTTCCAGATGGAGACCGCCAAGCAGCAAAAAGTCAACACGTTTTTCCAGCAGCCGGACCTCGTCGTCAGCGGCCCCGTCTACCTTCCGCGCCTCTATGACGGCAGGAACAAGACCTTCTTCTCCGTGGCGGGATCTTATCACATCGACACCAATGCCAACGCATCCACCTACTCGGTTCCGACCGACGCCATGCTGAACGGCAACTTCAGTTTCCCCAACGTGACCGCGAACCAGCTCTACGACCCGGCTTCCACCAGCGGGAGCTTCGCCGCCCAAGACCTCTCGCGCACGCCGTTTCCGGGGAATATCATTCCTCAGAACCGGTTCAGCGAGATGTGGAAGGCGATCGCCGCAAACAATCCGTTTGCCAAACCCAACGCTCCGGGAAGCTACACCGGCTCGGGCGTGTCCGGCAATCTGATTAAGGACGGCACGGGGAAATACCGCAACAAGGCCACGCAGTTCCGCGTCGATCACCAACTCACGCAGAGCCTCAAAATGTTCGGCAGTTTTGTGTGGAACAGAAACTACCAACCCTCCATCAACAATGTGATTGTATACAAGCCTTACGACGCCAATGAGCGGTACACGGTTACGTACCAACACGTCACGACCCTGGGTTTTACTTACACGTTTTCCCCGACGCTTATCAGCGAAACCAGATTCGGGGATTATCGCTATAGCAACAGCCCCTACATGGCCACGCCCGAGCACCAGTTCGCGATCGCGAAGACCGTTCCCCGGCTCGCTTCCGATGTGTACCTGAATCCGGTGGACGTCGGGTTTGGGACCCAGGGCAAGTATGGCAATGGAGCTCTGGGGACGGGCACGCTGAGCGTGGCGGTGAACAACAACCGCACGTTCAAACAGGACTTCACCAAGGTGTGGCGCACGCATGCCCTCAAGAGCGGCTTTGAATACATGTGGATGAACGGGGTCTCGCGGGACATCGGCAATCCGCGCCTGAGCCTGGGCTATGGCGCCACCGGCGGCCTGCTCAACAACGGGCAGTCCATCCCGAACACCGGGGGCATTACCTTGGCGGCGGTCATGCTGGGCTATGTGACGAGCTACAGCTACGTACAGCAGGGGGCGGCCACGCTGCCGGTGAACTCGATTCACAGCCTTTACGTCCAGGATGACTGGCGCGTGCTGCCCAGGCTGACGCTGAATCTGGGGGTGCGGTACAGCACGGAGAGCCCCATCCACAGCAAGTACCCGGGGCAATTCAGCGTTGGGAGCCTGACCAAGAAGGACACCTACTTCACGAGGTCAATCCCGGGGGTGGTCACGTGTCCGGAGACGGGGTGCGTGGGGGGCTGGGTCCAGCCCAAGGGCGGACTGCATGACCGCGACTGGAACAACTTCCAGCCGCGGCTCGGCTTCGCCTGGAGCATCGGGGCAGACACGGTGATTCGCGGCGGCTGGGCGCTGATGACGCAGGACAATCTGATCTGGTACACGAACCAGGCCGAGATCGGCGGGAGCGGCTTCTTCAACACGGGCACGGTGACCGCCGGCAACAACGTGTACACGCCGCTGTTCAATATCAACCAGGGAGCGCCGGCGCCCGTCTATCCGGCCTTGCTGCCGGATGGCACGCTTCCCTCCGCCGGCGGCACCCCGCAAAACCGGGCCAACGGCACGCTGTATATCATTCCGGAGGACTACCATAACCCGTACACGATGAACTGGAATTTGAGTATTCAGCGTTCGATCTCCAAAAACTACCTGGTGGAGATCATATACAGCGGCAGCCGGAATGTCGGCTTCCGGGGAACATACAACTGGCAATCACGACCTTACGGAACCGGCCTGGATGAGAAAGGAAGCGTGATCGATCTGACGCGGCCTGACAACTGGGCGTACCGCAACACGTGGGTCCAGAATTCGGCGTTGGTTCAGGCGTACAAGCCGTACCCGAGCTGGAATAACATCAGCTACTATGCCAACAACATCAACCGGGTCTTCCATTCCGGAACGGTCAAGATGGAGAAGCGCCAGTCGTATGGCCTGAGCTACCTCGCGTTCTTTACCTATCAGAAAGGTCTCGAGAACAGCCCTGGCAATTTGTATAAGCCGGATTATGTGGGGCGGGCCGTGACCGGCAGCACGCAGAAACTGCGCTTCGGAAGCTCCATGCTCTACGAGCTGCCCCTGGGCAAAGGGAAGCGGTTCATGAGCGGCGGCGGGTGGCTGAACTGGCTGTTCGGCGGTTACAGTTTGGCGTGGAACTACCACATTTGGATCCCCACGCCGCTGAGCGTGAGTTACACCGGAGCGTCGTACCTCAACCCGGTGACGGGCCGGTGGGGAAGCCGGCAGGACTATCCGGGCTACGAACCGATCGTTGGGAGCAGTCTTTTCCGGATTAAGGATCCGAAGCTTCGGGACAACTGGCAGGACCTGGGCGGAGACCGTTTCGTGCAGGCCAACCACAATCCGCTGATCACCAACTGCGGCACTGCGATCCCCGATTGGGGCAATGAGTGCGTCGTGGTGGCGCCGTCATTCATCAACGGGAACATGCCGGGGAACATGTGGACGGCCCAGCGGATTATTGCCGCCAACATGTCGGCGTACAAGGATTTCACGATCAAGGAGCGGTTCAAGGCGCAGATCCGGTTTGACTTCTACAACCCGTTCAAGTGGTACAACTGGAACACCGTGGTCACCTCGATGTCGCAGACCAACCCGCGGCTGTTCGGGACCGTTACGAATATGACGGACTTTAACGATTCAGTGGAGGGCGGACCGCCCTCGATGAATCTGTCGTTCCGCGTGAATTTCTAAGCATCGAGGAGGCGAGCGATGAATCGGCGTGAATTCTCGAGGCGCGGTCTGGCCCTGGGGCTGGGTCCACTGGCCGGGAGTCCGGCCGCGGCGGCCGCGGACTACTACGAAGAGCCTTCCAGGAAGCTGCCAGCGAGCCGCTTTGACGTGGTGGTGGCCGGCGGCGGCACGGGCGGCGTGGCGGCCGCCGTGGCCGCGGCCCGGCAAGGGGCGAGGACGGTGCTGATCGAAGCCAAGGGCTACCCCGGCGGCACGGTGGTCGAGGGCGGCACCGCGCTGCACAGCTACTACAACTTGTGGAAGGGTTTTCCCGGAGTCAAGAAGCGCCAGGTGGTGCGCGGCATGGCGCAGGAGATTGTGGACCGGCTGTTGCGCGCGGGCGGCACCAACGGGCACTCGGAGATGTCGCTGGGCGCCGACTACGACTCGGTGTGCACCGCCATCGACACCGAGATCTATAAGCTGGTCGCTTTCGAGATGCTCCAGGAAGCGGGCGTGGTGGTGTGGGTGAATACGCTGCTGGCCGGAGCATTCAAGAATGGCGCCACGATCCAGGGCGTGATCACGGAGAGCCGCTCGGGCCGGGAGGCGGTGTACGCCAAGGCTTTCGTGGACTGCACCGGCATCGGGGACCTGGCGGGCCGCGCGGGCGCGCGTTACTCCGAGCCGAACGATTACGCGGTGGCCAACAGCATCGGCGTCGCCAACGTGAACGTAGAGAAATACCACGAGTTTCTCAAGTCGCACCGGGCCCTGGATCAGTACTGCGAGGGCCGGCGCAGCGGCAAGGACGGCCAGATCGTGCGGTTGAGCGGCGGGACGGTGAATCTGCCGGAGGGCTTCCGCGAGGAGGCCCGCAAGATCGGCCTGTCCATGACCACCACCACAGTTCACGACAACTACTTCATGTTCATCAAGCTGAATCTCAAGATGCCGGTCAGCCCCACCAGCCGGGACGCCGTGGCGCAAGCCGAGTTGGAGCTGCGCCGCCGCCAGGCGCGGGCCATCGAGCTGTTCCGCCAGTACGTCCCCGGCTGCGAGAAGGCCTTCATCGCGCGCACCAGCCCCTCGCTGAACATACGCCGCGGCCGGCTGATCGTCTGCGACTACGACATCACGCGCGCCGACGTGCTCGAGGCCCGGCACTTCGACGACGAGGTTTTCGTCTACGGCTTCCACGATTCGGCGCCCCGGCTGCAAATCGCCAAGGGCGGCACCTACGGGATCCCCTACCGGGCCTTGCGCCCGGCGGGGCTGGACAACCTGCTGGTGGCCGGCATGCTGATCACCTCGAATCACGACGCCCACATGTCCACGCGGAACACGGTGTGCTGCATGGGCCAGGGCCAGGCCGCCGGCACGGCCGCGGCGCTATGCGCCGCCAAGGGCTGCGGTACGCGCGAACTGCCGTATGCGGAGCTGCGCCGGGTTCTCCAGAAGAACGACGTATACTTCGAATCCTGAGGCTCCCGCATGAAACCTGCCAAGAGCATACTCTGCGCCTGGATGCTCGCCGGCGCGCTGACCGCCGCCGAGAACCGGGCCGTGAGTTACCGCGCCCCGGAGGACTTTCCGCTCACGGCGGACCCGGGCGCCCCGCAGTGGAAGGGCGTTCGCGGAGTAGTCTTTGAGCACGGGCGCAACGGAGAGAACGTCCCGGGTCACCGCACGGAAGTCCGTTCGCGCTGGACCGCCCGGAACCTGTACTTCCTGTTCACCTGCGCGTATGAGAACCTCCACCTGAAGCCGGGCGATCCCGCCGCGGGCGAGACCAACCAGCTTTGGAACTGGGACGTGGCCGAGGTGTTCATCGGCTCGGACTTCGAGAACATCCGCCGCTACAAGGAATTCGAGGTTTCCCCGCGCGGCGAGTGGATAGACCTGGCCATCGAGCTTGACCCCGGCGGGAAGCACCACATCGACTGGCTGTGGAACTCGGGTTTCGCCAGCCGGGCCCGCATCGACGAGCAGCGCAAGATCTGGCACCTCGAGATGCGCATTCCCCTCTCCAGCCTGGCGGAGTGGACTCCCGAGCCGGGGCGCGCCTTCCGCGCCAACTTCTATCGCATACAGGGACAGCCGCGGCGGTTCCTGGCCTGGCAGCCCGTTCACCAGAGCTGGTTCCACAAGCCCGAGGCCTTCGGAACGCTGGTGCTGGGCAAGGAGGATCAACCATGATTCCAGGCGGCATGAAGCGGCGTGATTTCCTCTCCATGGCGGCGGGAGCGGCCCTGCCCGCGCTTGCCTGCTTCACGCTACTGGCCGGCGCGCTGGGCGCTCAAACCGTCGAGCGGCCGGTGCGTGCGGTCACTGATCCCGGCGTAGTCACCACGCGCCAGACCATCACCCCGGCGGGCGTG
>VFZS01000402.1 GCA_016871095.1 Acidobacteriota bacterium | reverse complement strand
CGGCATGACCTTCCTGGACGTCGGCGCGCACTTCGGCGAGCACACTCTGACGGCCCTTCGCTGCGTCGGCGCCTCCGGTCAGGTTCATGCCTTCGAGCCGGAGCCGGAGATGTTCGCCCTGCTCGAACGCAACGTCGCGCTGAACTCGGCCTCTAACACCACGCTCAACCGCTGCGCGGTCGCCGACCGCGATGGCGAGATGGCCTTCTGGCAGCGCTTCGAACCGGCCTCCTCCTCGCTGCAACCCCCGGGAGCCGCATTGACCGCCGGCGACGTGCGCCGCGTGCTCAATGTGCCGGTGTGCAGCCTGGACCGTTACTGCCGCGAGCACGCCTGCACGCCGGACCTCATCAAGGTGGATGTGGAAGGCGCTGAGCGCCTGGTGTTTCTCGGCGCGCGCCAACTCTGTTCGCTGCCGCCCGAGAAAGCTCCGGTGTGGATCTTCGAGTACTCCTGGTCCAGCCAGGTGCGCTTTGGCGAACGCCCGCAGGACCTGTTTGCCACGCTGGAGGCATTCGGCTACCGCTGCGCGGCGATCGCAGCGGACGGCTCTGTAGCGCCCCTGCGCCGGCCCATTCCTCCGGATGCCCCCACCGCCAACCTGATCGCCAGCAAGCGGGGGTGGCCGTGATCCACCCTGCTCCCGAACCGCCGGCGGTGTCCCGCCGCGAGTGGGCCGTGCGCGGAGTGGTGAGCATCGCCGATCAAGGCTTGATCTCCGGCGCCAACTTCCTCGTGCTGATCCTGTTCGCGCGCTGGCTGAGCCCCTCGGACTACGGCGCGGTTTCCGTGGGCATGTCAGTGTTCCTGTTCGCCGCCAACTTCTACAACGCGCTGCTGCTGGAGCCGATGAGCGTGTTGGGGCCGCGGCAGTTTGACAGCCGGCTCGGCGACTACTTCGCCTGCACCCTGCGCCTGCATGTGGCGCTGGCGGGGGCGCTCTCCGGCGGGCTGCTGGGGGCGGCGCTCGTTCTGGCGCGCGCCACACCGCCGCTGGCGGGAGCGCTGGCCGGGGGGGCGGCCAGTTCCTTCGCCGTCCTGCTGATGTGGCTGCTGCGGCGTATGTGCTACGTGATCGGCGAGCCGGCGCTGGCGTTGCGGGGCAGTGTGACTTTCCCCATCGGCGCGCTGGCCGGGGCCTCCGCCGCGTATGTGTGGGGTTGGCGATCGCCCTGGGTGGCTTTCCTGATCCTGGGCTTCGCGGCCGCCGGCGCCGGCGCGTCCCTCGGCTTCGCGCTGCGCAGCCGTCCCTTCGCGAACACCGCCGCGCCATCACCGCGCCGCGCGCTGCTCGTCGAAATCGTACGGAGTCACTGGAACTACGGACGCTGGACGTTGGGCGTCTGCCTCACCTACTGGCTGGCCAACTCGGCCATCCCGGTGATGATCGGCCTGCACGCCGGCCTCGACGGTGCCGGCTCTCTCCGCGCCCTCGAGAACCTGGTGTTCCCCGTGCTCCAGGCCACCAACGCCCTCAGCCTGATGCTGCTGCCCTGGGTCTCGCGCCAGATCGAATCCTGCGGGCTTGCCTTCGCCCGCGCCTTTCCCCGGCGCGGGATGCTGGCCGGCGCGGCCGTGACAGGAAGCTACCTGGGTGCGATGCTGGTATTTAGGGGGCCTCTGCTGGAGCTTCTCTACGGCAAAGGCGCCTACGAGGAGCTGCCGGGGCTGCTTCCCCTCATGGCGGCGGCCGCCATGGTTCGTGGAGTATCGGACGTGAGTGTGTCAGTGGCATTGAAAGGCGCCGCGCGGCCCGACGCGCAGTTCTGGTCCTCCCTGGCCGGAGCCGTCTTCGTGCTCTCAGGCGGGTCGCTGCTGATCCGCCACTGCGGCGTTGCCGGAGCGGCGCTGACCATGCTTCTCAGCAACGCCCTGCAGGCCGGTATCCTGACGGGCTTCTTTCTGGTGCTGACCGGCGCCCGGCCGGCGCGGAGGCCGCATGCCCTGGGCTGAGATGAGCGCCGTCGCCTGCGCCAATCTGCTGTTCTGGCTGCTGCTGCCGGTGGTGATCCTGGCGCCGCCCAGGTGGGCGCTGCTGGGCTGGCTCCTGATGACCAACCTGGACGCCACCGGTCCGGGGCAGCCGGCCAACGTTCACGCCGGCTGGGTCAACGCCGCCAAGGCTCTGCTGCTGCCCGCCTGGCTGAGCGTGCGGCTGTGGCGCGCGCCCACCGCGATTCTCTCAACCTTCGGCAGCCGCGCCTGGCTGGCGCTGGCCGCCTGGGCCGCTGTGGCCCTGCTGTGGAGCAACTTCCCCCTGGCGGGGGCCAAGCTGGTGGGCAATATGATCGGCATCCTGCTGGGCCTGGTGGTGCTGGAGAAGGCGGCCCGCGCGGGGATTCTCGATAAACGGCTGGTCACCGCCTTCCTGGCGCTCTCCCTCCTGCTCGGCTGCGTGCAGACCGTGGCCTTTCCCGGCGGCTCCTTCGGCTACGACGGACGCTGGCAGCCCGACCGCTTCACCAGCTTCGTCGCCGCGCAGCAGTACGCCGCTTTGCTGGCCGCCCTGCTTTGCTGGTCGCTTTGGCACGGCGATCTGGGCTGGCGGCATCGCGCCGCACTGGTGGTGGCTCTGCTGGTGGCGCTGGGCGCCAACGGCAGCCGGACCTGGTTCGCCGGCTCAGTGGTGGCGCTGGGGATGTACGCCGTCATGCGCTTCTCCAGGCGCCGCCAGGATCTCCTGACCGGCGTTGCCTTCGCGGCTCTCGTGGTGCTTCTGGCCTTCCATCTCGGCAAGCTCAACTTCGTGCGGCCCACGGAGCCGGGCAACCGCCTGGTGGCCACTTTCTCGGCTGTTCTGACCGGCCAGGACGACCCCCGCGGCGCGGGGCTGGGCACCCTGAACTTCCGCCTGACCATGTACCGCGGCATCCTGGACGATCTGCGCCGCGCCGCGCCCGGGCAGTTGCTGTTCGGGCGCGGCACCTCGACCGGCGGCAACGTCGCGCAGCGCCTCTTCCCCTGGGCCTACCGCACCGAGTCCCTGGACCCCAACCGCACCGTCCACAACGAGTGGCTGCGCGTGCTCCACGAGTGGGGCCTGCTCGGGCTGGCGCTCTGGCTGTGCGTCTGGGCCGCGGTGATCCGCTTCGCCATCCTCGCCTGGCGCGCCCGCCCGCCCAACCCGGCCGCGGCGGCGCTGCTGTGCTACCTGCCCGGCCTGCTGCTGGGCCTGAGCACCGAGAACATCGTCGCCGGCGCCGGCAACGCCGTCACACTCGGCTTCACGCTCCTGGCGGGCGCGGCCTTCGCCGCCCGGCGTCCTGAAGGATCGCGCCTGTGAACATCGTCACCGTCCACAACAGCTACCAGGTGCGCGGGGGCGAGGACGAAGTGTTCGAGGCCGAGTCCGCCTTGCTCGAGGAGCGGGGCCACAAGGTGGCCCGCTTCACCGCCGACAACGCCGGAATCCCCCGCATGGGCCGCCTCCGCCTGCTTGCCTCCACCTTCTGGAACCGCGCCGCCCGCCGCGCGCTCGCCGCCCTCCTCGAGGAGCGGCGGGCCTCCGTGGTCCATTTCCACAACACCTTTCCGCTGCTGTCTCCGGCGGTGTACCGCGCGGCGCGCGACGCTGGCGCGGCCGTAGTCCAGACCCTGCACAACTTCCGCATCGTATGTCCCAACGGGCTGCTGCTGCGCGACGGAAAGGTTTGCCAGGACTGCGTCGGGAAGAGCTTCGCCTGGCCCGGCGTGGCCCATGCCTGCTACCGCGAGGGCCGGCCCGCCACCGCCGCGGTTGCGGGAATGATGTGGTCCCACCGCCTGCTTGATACCTGGAGCCGCGATGTGGACCGCTACGTAGTGATGAGCGAGTCCGCCAGGGGCGTTTTCACCGCCGGCGGGCTGCCCCCCGGCAAGCTGGCCGTCAAGCCGAACTTCGTTCACCCGGATCCCGGCCCCCGCGATGGCCCTGGCAGCTACGTCCTCTTCAGCGGACGGCTCTCCGAGGAGAAGGGACTCAAGGTTCTGATCGAGGCCTGGAAGAAGCTGAATGCCAAGGCGCACCTGAGAGTCCTCGGAGACGGTCCGCTCGCCGGATGGCTCGCGCAGCAGGTGAACGACTGCTCCAGCATCGAGTGGCACGGATGGCTTCCCCGCGAGCAGGCCCTCGAGGCGGTCAAGGGCGCTTGCCTGCTGGCGGCGCCTTCGGTGTGCTACGAGGGTTGTCCCCTGACCGTGCTGGAAGCCTTCGCGGCGGGCGTCCCGGTGGCGGCCAGCCGCATAGGCAGCCTGACGGAGATCGTCGAGCACGGACGCACCGGCCTGCTGGCCGCTGCTGGCGACTCCGAGGATCTGGCCGCCATGCTCGATCGGGCGCTCGCTGACCCGGCCCATACGGCCGCCATGGGGCGCCAGGCCCGCCTCGAATTCGAGGCCCACTACACCGCTGCCGCCAACTACGAGCAGTTGATGCGGATCTACGAGGCGGCGAGGCGTCATGCATAGTCCGCGCGGCCTCCTGGCCGGAAACGTCCTGTTGATCGAGAACTGCGACTTCCAGGCCTTTCCGCCCGGCGGCCAGTTGACCTTCTCGCGCCAGCTCCTGCGCTTCTTCGGCCCCCGGCTGGCGCTAGTCGGCGCCACCTGCGTGGACGACCCCGTGGGGCGCTGGATCGAAAAGCGCCTACAGGGGCACTCGGCGGCCTTCCTGGCCGTGGGCCGCTTGAAGCCCGGCTCGGCCCGGCCTTTGTTGCCGAGGCGCCTGCGTTTCTATCTCCAGTTGCGCCGCTATCGCCGCGCCATCCTTGCCAGTGGCGCGCGCCACGCCATCATCCTTGCGCCGGAGGCGCTGCTGGCGGTGCGCGATTGGGGACTCGAGATCTGCTATCACTTTTCAGGCGTCGAGAATCCCCTGCTGCGCTCGCGCTACCGGTGGGCGCGCCCGCTGGCTCGCTGGTTCGACGGGGCGCATATGCGCAGCGCAAGCCAGGCCCGCCTGGTGATGGCCCACGCCGACGCGGCGGCCATCGACGCCCTGGCGGCCCGTAGCCGGGGTGTGCTGCCGCGCGAGCGAATCCTGGTGTGCCCCACTTGCGTGGACGTTATGGTGTTCCAGCCCCGCGCCCGGCAGCCCGCGCGGCAGGCCCTCGGTCTCCCCGCGGATCTGCCGCTGTTCCTGAGCGCCGGCCGCATCAACGCCGCCAAGGGCTGGGACCTTTTGCTTGAAGCGTTCGGGCACTACCGCCGCGACGGCGCTGCGGGCCTGCTGTGCTTTGTGGGCGACGGAGAAGACCGCCCCCGCCTCGAACGCGCCATTCGCGCGGCGGGCCTCGAAGCAGATGTGAGGATCGCCGGCTTTCAGAAGCCCGAAACGATGCCGCTGTACTACAGCGCCGCCGACGTGGTGGTTTTCGGTTCGCACCGCGAGGGCTGGTCCAACGCCATGCTCGAGGCGCTGGCCTGCGGCAAGCCGATTGTCTCCACCGCA
>VFZS01000401.1 GCA_016871095.1 Acidobacteriota bacterium | reverse complement strand
CCATGTGGCACGCCATGCGATATAGTGGGACAGGCCTTCAGCCTGTCGGCGCCGCGCGTTCCCATCGTCAGGGAGCCGGCGGAACAGGACACTGACCCATGTGCCTGCGCCTGCTGCTCGTGGTGGCACTGGTCCTGGCCCTGCGCCTGCCTTTCCTTGACCAGGCCATTCAGGGCGACGACGTCAATTACCTGGCCGGCGCCCAGCACGCCCAGATCGACCCGCTCCATCCCAACCACGCGCGCTACCCCTTCCTGGGACAGGTAGTGGACATGCGCGGCCACCCCCACCCGCCCCTCAACACCTGGGTCCTGGCCCTGTTGCTGGCGCTGATGGGCGATGTCTACGAAGTCCCCTATCACGCCGTGTATATCGTCTTCTCACTTGTCGCCGCACTCGCCATGTGGTCTCTGGCCCGGCGCTTTTCGCCGCGCCCGCTGACCGCCACCCTGCTCTTCCTGGCGGTCCCGGCCTTCGTAGTGAACGGCAACTCGCTGGAAGCCGACCTGCCGTTGCTGGCCTGCTGGATGGCCGCCGTGGCGCTGTTTGTGAAGGCCGTGGATCTGCGTTCCGCCCGCTGGCTGGCGGTGGCCGCCGTGCCGCTCGCGCTGGCCGGGCTGGCCGCTTACCAGGCGGTGCTGATCGTGCCGGTGCTGTGGCTGTACCTGTGGTGGCGCGCCCGCGAGTGGCGTCCCGCCTGGCTGGTGGCCGCCACGCCCCTCCTGATGCTGGGCCTCTGGCAATGCTACGAGCGCCTCTCCACCGGCGCTCTGCCGGCTTCCGTCCTGGCCGGCTACCTGCACGGCTACGGCTTTCAGGCTTTCACCAGGAAGATCGCCAACGCCGCGGCGCTCGTCGGCCATGCCGGCTGGATGATCTTCCCGGCGCTCACCGCGGCCGCTTTCTGGAAGTCGCGGCCCTGGCCGCGCACTGCCGAGCCGATGCTGCTGGCCGCCGCCGTCCCGGGCGCCTTGCTCGATCCCCACCCGCTGTACTGGATCGGCTTCGGCGTGGGCGCCACCACGCTGGTCTGGCTGGCGGTCGAGGTGCAGGTTCCACGCGATGCGAAATCCCGCTTCCTGGCGGCTTGGTTCCTGATCTTCTTCGGTGGAGCGCTGGTGGTGTTCTTCGCCGGCTCGGCGCGCTACCTGCTCCCCATTGCCGCGCCGCTGGCCCTGCTGGTCTCGAATGCTCTGGCAGATCGACCGCGCTGGCTGTTCGCCGGGCTGGCCGCGCAACTTCTCCTCAGCCTCAGCCTCAGCGTGGTCAACTACCAGCACTGGGACGGCTACCGGCGCTTCGCTCACTCGCTGGCCGGCCAGACCGCTGACAAGCGCGTGTGGATCAACGGTGAGTGGGGCCTGCGCTTCTACCTCGAAGCCCAGGGCGGCCTGCCGCTGCTGCGCGGCCAGGCGGTCCAGCCCGGCGACGTGGTGGTGTCCAGCCAACTGGCGCTGCCGCTGGAGTTCACCACCGGAGGGGGCGCACGCGCTCCGCTGGCGGAGCAGCAGATCCGCGCCCGGCTCCCGCTCCGGCTGGTCGGACTGGGCGCCCGCTCCGCCTATTCCTCCGCCGCCGCCGGCCCGCGCCCCTTCGATCTCAGCCTGGGACCCATCGACATCGTGCGCGCGGAAGCCATCCTTGAGCGTCCGCCCGCGCTCTCGCTGCTGACCATGAGCGCGCCCGAAGCCGAGAACCAGATCGTCAGTGGCATACACCAGCTCGAGAGCGGCCGCTGGCGCTGGATGGGCGATCGCGCCGTGCTGCTGTTGAAAGCGCCGCCCGCGCCGGCGCCGCTGCGCGTGACGCTCTTCATCCCCGACCAGGCCCCCGCACGCCGCGTCACTCTCTCCGTCGATGGCCGCACCGTCGCCGAGCAGCTCTATCCCAGGCCCGGCAGCTACACCCTGGTGTCGGCCCCGCTGGCCCTCAGCGGCCCCACCGCCACCGTCACCCTCACCGTGGACAAGACCTTCTCCGTCCCCGGCGACCACCGCCGCCTGGGCCTCATCCTCAGCGAAGTGGGCTTCTGACGGGGACAGACGGAAGCATCCCCCTACTCCCACCGCCCGCTTCAAACGCCGCCCAATCCTGGCTCCTGGGCAGCACAACTCCGGAGCCGGGAGTGGCTCCGTTCTCCATGGCAATACTGGGGCACGACCAAGGAAGTTGTGGCACACTGGGGGTGACGGATATGCAGGCAGTGTTAAGCGAGGGCTTCAAGGCGCCGTCGGCAGACGATCCGGTGCTGTCGGAGGTGGTGCGGCGGCTTGTCGAGGTCTACCACCCTGAGCGGATCTACCTGTTCGGATCGGTGGCGCGCGGAGAGGCCGGGCCGGACAGCGACTACGACATTATGGTGGTGGTGCCCGATGACGCTTCGCGGGAGTTGCAGGATGGCAAACTGGCCTATCAGGCGCTTCGCGGGCTGGGAATCGCCAAGGACGTGCTGGTCTGGACGCGGAGCGCCTTTGACCGGCAGCTTCACTTGAAAGCGTCGCTGCCGACGACGATCGTCAGCGAGGGGAAGCCGTTGTATGGCGCCTGATCCGGTGCTGGCGGCCAACACCAGGGAATGGCTGCGGCTTGCCAAAGAGGATCTGGCCAACCCGGCGCATGACTTGGCCGCCGTCCCGCCTTTCGCCAGAAGCGCGCTGTTTCATTGCCAGCAGGCGGCCGAAAAGGCCCTGAAGGGCTTCCTCACCTGGCGGGACATTCGCTTCCGCAGGGTTCACGATCTGGATGCGATCGGGAAGCAGTGTGTCGAAGCAGATGCCTCCCTGACCGAGTTGGTGGATCGGGTTGCGCCGCTCACCGTGTACGCGGCACGCTTTCGCTATCCGGGCGCGCCTTGGGAGCCGGCGGCGGAAGAAGCCACGACGGGCTACGAACTGGCGCGAGAAGCGGTGGAAGCGGTGCTCGACCGACTCCCGGAGGCCGTGCGACCGTAACGCGGCTTTCCTCTACGGGCGACAGCCTCAACCGTCCCTCTTCCCCCGCCCGGGAGTATAATGGCCCCACGGTTTCCGCCAGCGGAGCTAAGTATGCGTACGATACTTCTGATTCTTACTTGCACCCTCGCCTGGGCCGGCGAGGATTTCGAATCCCTGATGCCCAAACGCGACATCAGCGAACACTGGGCCGTGGAGGGCAAGACCCCCGCCGAAGCCTGGACCGTCCGCGATGGCATGATCGCCTGCTCCGGCCAGCCCTACGGCTTCCTGCGGAGCAAGCGCATCTTCCGCGACTTCATCCTGCGCGCCGAGTGGCGCTTTCAGGAAGGCTGGGAGGCGAAACCGGGCGGCGCTGAGTGGCCCAACGCCGGGTTCTTCATTCACGCGCGCGAGATCAAGGACGGCTGGCCCGTTTCCCTCGAGGTGCAGGGCTACTTCGGTCAGGCGGGGAGCCTGTTCGGAGTGCGCGGCGGCCAGATCACCGGCGCCAGGCGCGGCCCGTTCGTCAAGGACCGCCCGCCCTTCGGCTCCTGGGACAAGTACGAGGTCACTTCGCGCGGAGGCAAGGTCACCGTGGTGCTCAACGGCGTGCTGGTCAACGAGGGCGCCGACGCCTCGCCGCCCGACGGCAACATCTGCCTGCAATCGGAAGGCTGGCCCGTCTACTACCGCAACGTGGCAGTCAAAGAACTGCGGTGACGGGGCGGCCTGATATTCCTGTGGAAAGGTCTATATGAACGTGAATCGCAGATACTTCCTTCTTGGCTCGGCCGTGAGCGCCCGCGTGGTCTCCGGCCAGGCCGCCGACCGGATCGGCACCGCCGTGATCGGCGCCGGCAACCGCGGAGCGAGCCTGCTCCGGGGCGTGATCGAGCAGCCCAACACCAAGGTGATCGCGTTGTGCGACATCAAGGCCGACCGCCTGGACAAAGCCGCCACCGCCGCGGCCAGGGACAATCCGGCCACCTACGCCGACTGGCGCAGGGTCATCGAGCGCAAAGACGTCGAGGCCGTCTTCATTGCAACGCCGCCTCATCTGCACTCCGAGATGGCCGTGGCCGCGTTCCAGGCCGGCAAGCACATCTACTGCGAGAAGCCTATCGGCGTCACCGCGGCCCAGGTGCGCGCGGTCGTGCGGGCCGCCCGGAGCGCCAAGCGCGTCTTTGTCGCCGGCCAGCAGTTGCGCTCCTACAAGCAACTGACCGAGGCCGTCGGCAAGATCCGCGAAGGCGTCATCGGTGAGGTGATCATGGTGAAAGCCCAGCGGCACGCGGTGGCCGATATCGCTCACGACGGCACCTCGGGCGACTGGTACTTCGACGTGACCAAGTCCGGCGGCTACCTGATCGAGCAATCGGTTCACAACCTGGACGCCTGCAACTGGGTCGTCGGCGCTCATCCCACCCGTGCCTGCGGTTTCGGCGGAGCATTGCTATACAAGAACGATCCGCCGGGGCGCACCATCTTCGATTGCGCCAATCTGGTCTACGAATACCCCAGCGGAGCGAAGCTGTCGTTCACGCAGAACGTGTTCCATCCCCGCACGCTGCCCAACGGCGCCCAGTACCTCTACGTTTTCGGCACCCAGGGCGCCGTGGACCTGCTCTACTCGACCATGATGCACCCTCGCGCCAGAGAGGCCAAGCCCTCCGAACTGGCGCCCAAGCAGAAGGAGCCGGAGCACGCCCACATCGTCGCTTTCTACCAGTGCATCACCAACGGCGCGCCCAACCCGGCGGATATCACCGTGGGCGCCACCGCGGCGCTCACCTCCATCCTGGGGCACGAAGCCATGGTGCAGCAGAAGGTGGTCAACTGGAGCGATCTCGGCGTGGATGTATAGACCGCTGCGTATCAGGCTAAGATAGGAACTCTCAGTTCAGGAGGCAGACATATGCATCGACTGGTTGTGCTCGCGGTTGCCGCCGCCCTCGCGGTGTGCGGCGCCGAAAAGGGGAAGTGGGTGAAGCTGTTCGACGGCAAGACGCTCCAGGGGTGGGAGGTGCACAGCGGCACCGCCACTTACCGGGTGGAGAAGGGCGCCATCGTCGGCACCGCCGTGCTGGGCAGCCCCAACACCTTCCTGTGCACCACCAAGGAATACGGGGACTTCATCCTGGAGTTCGAGGTCCTGGTGGACAACGAGCTGAACTCGGGCGTGCAGGTCCGCAGCCAGGTCGCGCCGCAGGAAATGGTCTTCAACCTCGAGGATCAGGGTAAGAAGATCCAGCGCAAGATCCCCGCCGACCGGGTGTACGGTTACCAGGTCGAGATCGCGGCGCTGCCCAGCACCAACTCGGGCAACGTCTACGACGAGGCCCGCCGCGCCCGTTTCCTCGACGACGTATCCGGCAAGCCCGAGGCCCAGAAGGCCTTCAAGAACGGGAAGTGGAACAAGTACCGCATCGAGTGCCGCGGTGATTCCATAGAAACCTGGGTCAACGGCGTGCCCGTCGCCGACTTCAAGGACTCGATGACCAC
>VFZS01000400.1 GCA_016871095.1 Acidobacteriota bacterium | reverse complement strand
TGACTCCCGGATGAACTACACGCTGGCCGAGGTGGCCGCCAAGATCCAGGCCGCCTTCGCCGGCACCCGGGTGGAGCACGTAGAAAACTCCGACCGCCGCAACTACCGCGTTTCCTTCGAGCGAATCGCCAACGAGCTGGGCTTTCGCTGCACCGCGGGACTGGAAGAAGGCATCGAGGAGCTGCGGCGAGCCTTGCAGCAGGGCCAGGTGGCGGATTACACCGACGTGCGCTATCACAATCAGCGGTTCTTGCAGACCTGGGGCAGCCCGGTGTATCGCGATGAGGTGGATGCGCAGGTGATGGCCGCCTTCGCCCGCGCCTTGCAGGATCCGCACTGGGCCCGGGCCGCGACGGGTCAGGCGGCCCGCTGAACGCCCTGCCCTCCAGCAACTTGGCTGACCTGGATCGCGCCACGCCGGTGGCTCGTCCCGTGACCGCCTCGTCAAGTTCGCGCCCGTTTCTGCGTATGCCGGTGTTGCCTGACTGCCCAAGCGCTCGAGAAGGCGCCGAATCAAGCGGGCACGGGACAAGGGGGCTCGAGAAGACCACCGCCTTTGGGCTGGCGGCGTTGATCGTCTGGGCCATCCTCACCCTCTGGGTAAGCCAGCGATGGACCACCGGAGTGCTCCACTGCGGCCTGTTCGCATTGGGCGCCGCCTGGACGGTACGGTTGTGGCGTCTAGGGGCCGCGCCGCGGAGGAGCTGGCTGTGGCTGCCCTTGGGCGCAGTAGCCGCCTGGGGCCTGCTGCAACTGGCCATAGGCCGCAGCGAGTACCGGTTCGCCACCTGGGTCGCGGCGCTCGACCGGATGGCCGAGCTCACCGCCTTCCTCCTGGCGCTCCAGGCGCTGAGATCCTCCTCGCTGCGGCGCGGCTGGCTGCGGTTCCTGGCCATCTTCGGTTTTCTGCTCAGCACCGTAGCGGTGGTGCAGTACTTCACCGCCCCCGGCCGGATCTTCTGGATCTTCCCCAGCGGCTACAGCGAAGTGCTGGGGCCGTTCCTGTCGCGCAACACCTGCGCGGCTTTTGTGGAGCTGGTCTTGCCGGTGGCGCTGTTCGAGTCGCTGCGGCGCGGCGGGCGCACGCTGCTGTGGACTCTGGCCGCCGGCGCCATGTTCGCCGCCGTGGTCGCGGGCGCGTCGCGGGCGGGCACGGTCCTGGTGGTGTGCGAGGTTGTCCTGGCCGCCTGGCTGGTTGCCCGGCAGCGTGGCAACGCAACCCGGACCGTGCTCGTGCGCTTCTGGGGGCTGGCCGGAATGGCCGCTGTCTTCTCCCTGCTGGTCGGTTGGCGGCCCATCTGGGACCGCTTCTGGCAGCCCGAGCCGTTTCGCTACCGGCAAGAACTGCTGGCCTCCACTGTGGACATGATCGCGGAGCGGCCTGTGCTGGGCTGGGGCCTGGGAACCTGGCCCACGGTCTATCCCGCCTATGCCCGGTTCGACCTTGGGCGGTTCGCCAACCACGCCCATAACGACTGGGCCGAGTGGACCGCCGAGGGAGGCATCCCCTTCGCCCTGTTGCTCCTGGCGGTGGCGGGATGGAGCGCCCGGCAGGCGCTGCGCCTGCCGTGGGGTCTGGGAGTGCCGAGCGTATTCCTGCATTCCCTGGTGGACTTCCCGCTCCAACACCCCGCGCTGGCGGTGCTGGCGTATTCGCTGTTAGGCGCCATGGCCGCGGCCGGCGGAGCGGAGGTGGCGCCGGCCGGCCTCAAGCATGTGGGCGCAAAGCGGTCTCGGCGTGCCCGGGGAGGTGACCCAGCCGCGGCTCACAGGGCGCCGTAGCCGTACCGGCTGGTCCTAAGTTCTTCGAGTGCCTCCAGGGCCGCCGCGGCTGCGTCCGGGCCAGGCCACCGCCAGCTCCGATCGCAGGACTTCGAGCCCGCGCGGGCCCATCTCGGTGAGCGCCCGCGCGGCGGCCCGCGCGGTCAAGGAGTCCGCGGAGCGCAATAGCCCGGTCAGCAGCGGCAGCGCCGCCGCCAGCCGCAGGCGCGCCGCCGCCACGCAGGCAGCCTGCCGCACCTCCCCGCTCTCCTCCATCAGCGCCCACATCACTTCCGGAGCGGCCTCCCCGCCAGCCGCCACGTAGTGCAGCACACGCAGGGCACGCACGCGCACCTCAGGGTCGGCGTGGCGCAGCCATGCCTGCACGCCGGGCAGGGGCAGCGCTTTCTGCCACGCCTCCACCAGCTCAAGCAGCGCCTTGAGCGCCTCCGCGTCGCCCGTCTCCAGAATGGCCGGAACGGCCCGCTCGCCCAGGGCCAAGGCGTGCGGGCGCAAATCGCCGGCCACCGCAGCGCGCACCGCCTGGGGCTGGCGCACCGTCCACCACAGCACCTCCTCGACGGCGGAGGGCGACCCGGAGCGCAGCCGCGCGCGGGCCTCCGCCGCCGACGCCGGGGGGCCTTCCTCCGGCCTGGCGGCGGCGACCTCCTCCCGCGAGGCGAGCAGGGCGAGACGCTCGAGGGCGCCGCCCCGCACGTCGTTCCGCATCTCGGCCAGCAGGGTCCGGAACAGCCTCGAGTCGCTGACCCGCCGATGTTCCAGGTCGGCGTCGCAGTCGAGACCCGCCGCGTAGCGCGCCAGGCAGGCGCGCATCTCCTCGCCCGGATAGCTGGGCGCAGGCTGGCGTCCCGCCATGCCGAGCCTCACCCCCGCAACAGCCGGCGGACGCGCGCCACCAGCTCCAGCGGCCCGAACGGCTTCACCACGTAGTCGGAAGCGCCCAGGGCAAACCCTCGCAGCACATCCGCCTCCTGTTGCCGCACTGACAGCAGCACCACCGGCAGACCCCGGGTCAGCGGCTCGCGCTGGAGCCGCATCAGGACTTCGAAGCCGTCCAGGTCGGGCAGGTTGATGTCCAGCACCAGCAGGCTGGGACGCAGGTTCCGGACCAACTCGAGCGTCTCGGCCGCATTGCGCGCCACGCGACACGGCAACCCGTAGTTGCCCAAGGCTTCGGAGACCAGCGCGCACACCGTGGGGTCATCGTCCGCCACCAGCACGGGAGCCCCCGGCTGCGCGCGAGCCGTCCGCTCGTCCGCCCGGCGAGACTGGCGCAACACTCGCGAGGCTCGCAGCAGGGCCTCTTCCGGCGACCAGGGATCCAGCAGAAAATCCCCGGCGTACTTGCGGGTGACCGCCCCAGTGCGAAACAGCGCATCGCGCGCGCCCACCACCAGCAGAGGCTTGCCCAGCCCGGCCAGCGCCCGCGGGTCGTTCCACCCCGCGCCCCGCCCGTTGGGATCGAGGAACAGGATCACCAGGTCGGCCGTGGCCAGCGCCGGCGAACCTGGCGGCGCCTCGACCGCCTCAAGGCTTTCCGGCTGCGCGCCGCCCCGCTCCAGCACCCGGGCCAGGAGCATCCCGGCCTCCTCGGGAAAGCCCACCAGAGCCACCCGCTGCCCGGCTAGCGCCTCCACCACTTCAACCGGCGTCTCCTCCGGGCGCGGGTGCGCGCGGGCGGCGTCGGAGATGAGGTCCAGAAGCTCCGTCAGCGCCACGCGCAACTGGTCCCGCGCCTCGGCCAGAGGCTGTTCGCACAGGCCCTCGATCTCGTAGGCGCGCTGGCTGATCTGCGCGAAGTCCAGCGTGCCGCCGACGCCCGCCCACCGGTGGGCCTGCGCCCTAAGGGCGGCCAGGTCCAGCCCTGTCTCCACCGACTCCAGCAGCAAACGGGCTTCCGCGGCAGCTTCCCGCAGGAAGCGGTGCCGCATCTCGGCCACGAATTCATGATCCGCCGCGGGCGGCGGCGGCGCCCCTTCTTCCAGGCTGGCCCGGATCGCCTCGACAATGTTTAGGCAGTCCGGGGTCCGCACCACGTATGCGCTGGCGCCCATCTCCAGAGCCAGCAGCCGGTCGTCCTCCTCGATGGTGGCCGAGGAAGTCAGCACCACCGGGATCTCGTTCAGCTCCGGATCCTGGCGCAAGGTCCGGCACAGCCGGAATCCGTCCAGGCGCGGCATGAGCACGTCGCTGACGATCAGGTCCGGCCGCTGGCTGCGAGTCCGCTCCAGGGCCTCGACGCCGTCGCCCGCAGTGACCACCCGGTAGCCCATCTGACTGAGCCGGATCATGAGCAGTTTGCGCTCGACGGGGTTGTCCTCGGCCACGAGGATAGTCTGAGCTTCCGCCATCATGACCACAGAAACGATCGTCCGGCGGCGGGCTATTCTTTAGCGGCCCGCGTGGGCTTGGCGCCGAAAAACTAGGGGGCGGGATCGAAATCGCCCAGTGATTCCTGTATTAGCAGCTTCCGCGCCGCGGGCGGCAGGATGCGCCAGTTGCCGCTGGCGCGCTCGGGGAGCTTCTTGCGCTCCAGATAGTAGTCCACAATCAGGTCGCGCAGGTCGCGAGACGAGCGCCACAGCACGCGTGCTCCCCGGAACATCTTGTAGCCGCCGCTGCCGCCCGCCCGGTAGCTGTTCACGGCGAGGCGCAGCCTCTGGTCCGGGCGGAGCGGCCGGCCCCGGTACAGCAGATTGACTACGCGTTGTCCCTCCGGGCGGGTCAGGTCAATCTCGTAGTCCACACCCTCGGCCATGTCGTAGTTGAACCCCGGGATGCCACGCTTGAGCAGCGGTCCCTGTGAGCAGGCCGCATCCGGGCAGGAGCGGAAGAAACGCGCCGCCACTTCGAGCGCTTCCTTCACCATCGCGCCGTTTCCCTCCAGGGCATACAGATCGTTTTCGTAGGTGTAGAGCGCGGCGATCTGGCGAATGGTCACCGGCCCGCGTGGGACCTCCACGCGGGGGTTGAACAGCGCCGTGAAGGAGACGTCCGCCTGCGCGTAGTGCATTTGCACCTGGTGTATGGCATCCAGCAGCGGGGTGTCCAAGACCCGCCCCAGACGGGCGTTCATGGCCACCGGCGCTTCGGCCACCGGCGTATCCAGATACCGCTCCGTCAACTCGTGATAGGGCCGCGCCAGGTGCAGCACCTCCGCGTCCGCGGGGACCTTCCCGGAGACCCGCAGCAAGCGGCCGCGCTTGTCCAGCACCTTCCATCGCCCGCCGGGCCGGTCCTCGAGCACGAAATCCAGCCGCCCCAGAGAAACGCCCCAGTTCCGCGGCTGCACCAGCAGCACATCCCCCACCTGCTTCGCCGCCACCTCCCGGTGGGTGTGCCCAAAGACCACCGCATCCACGCCGTGCAGGGACAACGCCAGCTCGCGGCTAACCTGATCGTGGACGGCCAGCACCACCAGATCGGGCCGGCGCCGCTGGCGCAGCTCCGGGAGCACCCGCGCCAGGGCCTTGCGCAGCGGCTCGAAGCGATAACCGCGATAGTGCTCCGGCGGCTCCCAGCGCGGGATATCGGGCGTGGTCAGCCCCACTACGGCCACCTTCACGCCCTCCAGCGTCTCCACGATGTAGGGATGGAAAGGCTTGCCAGCGCCTTTGGCGGTGACCAGCGTGTTGGCGGACAGCCAGGGAAACCGCGCGTCC
>VFZS01000399.1 GCA_016871095.1 Acidobacteriota bacterium | reverse complement strand
CTCCTCCCGCAACGCCCCCAGCTCCCCTTCCAGATCCTGCTCGAAGCGTTCGATGGTCACTCCGTCCGCCCCCGCGCACCCCTGGTTCTCCCGCACCCGGGCCCAGGCCCGCCCCAGCGCCGCCTCGCTCCACCACGCTCCCGCCGCCATGGCCTCCCCCACGCCTCTACAAAGGATCCGCCATCGACCCCCCGCCACCGCCTCCAGCGCAGTCCCCACCCGCACTGCGCCACACGCCCTGCGGTTCAATCCAGAAACGCAGCGGCGCCTTGCTCGGACGCGCGCGGCTGCCAGGCGCCCAGCACAGCTTCGCCTTCACCACCTTCTTCCCCGGCCCGCGCTCCCCGCACCAGTCCCGGCCGCTCAAAGCCTCCAACTCTCCCTCGAACTGCTCGTAGTTGGCCGCCTCGCACTCCAGGTGCGCCGGCAGATACCATGGCGCCGCAACGCAGGACTCCAGCACAGGGCCTCGTCCGGGATAGCTGCCATTCGATCTCACACAGCCGAACAGCTCACCTCTGCCGCACTCCTCCAACTCGCCCAAGAGTTGCAGCCGTCCCCAGCCGTAGCGCCGGTCCGCGCCCACCTGGCAGGTCCGCAGCACCTCCGTCACCTGCCGGGCGTCCAGTCCTTCACTGAGCAGCACGTATCCCTGGAATCCCAGCCTTTTTCTGCCACGACCTACCGGGGTCAGATACTCCGACTCGTGCAGCGCACCGTCCTCGGCGCTGAAGGTGGCCACCTCCAGCGCGGTCGAAGTCTGCTGTAACGAGCCACGTTGTTTCCGCTCGACGTTCTCACGCTGTTCCCCGGCTGGTTTCTCACATTTGCTGGCTTCCGTTCGATTGCCAGCGTGAAGGGCGTGGGATAGGATATTCGCCCGTGTAGACACGAGCGGTATCCCGGAGGCCAGAGAAGCGCATTCGGAGCGCCCGGCAAAGGCGGCCGGGCGATCTTCGCGTTTTATGGCCCAGGGCCTCCGCTCTGAAGCTTTCCAAAGAAATGCAGGCTTTTTTCGACTCCAGGATGAGGCCCGCTTTCGCTCGGCTGCGACCGCCGCCGAAAGATGGACAGATGAACCACCCTCCCGCGCCCGATCTGAGCACGGGAGGGTGGTGCGGCCGATTTCTTCGGAGCCAGCTCCGTCGCATCGGCCCTGGGCATCCGCCCGGGCGCGACCCCGTGCGGACAATCGATGCGCGCCGCTGAAGCGCTACAGCGGGAGGCGGTAGTGGCCGTCGGCCTGCACGATCCAGCCCTCGCGGCAGGCCTCGGTGATGGCCAACTGCGCAGTGCGTTTGGAGCACTCGGTGAGATGCATGATCTGGCCGCGCAAGTCGGTATACCGCACCGAATCGCCGATGTTGGCCATGGCCTGCGCGACATCGGTTCTCTCCACCTTGCGGCGTGGCGCAGCGGGGCCGGGCGAAGCCGCTGTGGATGAGAACCACAGCGTTTGCAGATTCAGCTCCAGCAGCCGCGGCGGCTGCGGAGCGGCGTAGCGGAACTGGAAGCGCAGCTCGACGGTGGCCAGTTGCGGAGACGGCCGCGTGAGGAGCAGGTAGCTGTCGCCCACCGCGTGCAGGGCGCTGGAGCCGCGAAAGGCGCTGCCGATCTCGTGGCGGCCAATCGATTTGCGCACGTGATGCACCACGATGAGCGCGGCGCGCGATGCGTCGCGCAAGCGCAGCAGCGACTGGCATAAGGCCGCCATGGCGCGCGTGTCGTTCTCGTCCTGATCGTGCGCCGAATAGAGCGGATCTAGCACAATGACTTCGGCCGCCGCGGCCTGGGCCGCCGCCACAAAGTGCCCCAGGCCCTGCGGGGCGCTGAGCAGATGCCCGGCGGCGCGCGTGTCCACCAGCAGAAACTGGTCGGCCGCTGCGCCCAGCGCGCGGCGCATGGTGGCCAGACGGCCGACGAACCGCGGAACGGGCAGCTCGAACTGGCAGACCAGCACGCGCCGCGGCGCCGGGATGGGAAAGCCCATGCGGCCCGCGCCGGCCGCCAGCGACAACGCCAGATTGGCCACCAGCAGCGACTTGCCCACCTTGGGCTCGCCGCCCACGAACAGAATGCCCTGCGGCGGCAACAGTCCGGGTTCCACCAGGCAGGCCGGCGCCGCCGCCGGCTGCTCCACCAGCAACTGGGCCAGCGAGCGCACAGCCCCGGATGCGGGTTTCACAGCAGCGCCTCCGCGGCGGCGTCCAGCAGGATCGCTTCGCCGACCAGGGTGGCTTTGCGCGCCGCCGCCAGGCGCAGCGCCGTCAGGGCCAGCTTGTTGACTTTGCGCAGAATGCCTTTGGTGGCCTGATAGAGCGCTTGCCGGGCGGTCTCGTCGAACAGCGGCTGGGTGACGCCCGCGGCCTTGAGCTGATGAACCAGATAGGCATCCAGTTCCTCGCGCGAGAGGCCCTCCAGGTGGTACTGCACGGCGATGCGCTGGCGCAGCGGCTCGTGCATCTGCAGCGAGAGGGTACGGCGCAGCAGCGGCTGTCCCACCAGCAGCAGCGTCAGGTAGCGCGAGGAGTCCATGTCGAAGTTGAGCAGCAGGGGGAGCTGTTCCAGCGCCGGATGGCAGAGTAACTGGGCTTCGTCGCAGATGAGCAGGGGGTGCTGCTTCTTACTCTGGTTGAGCCGCACGATGGCCTGCGAGATCTGGCGCGCCAGATCGCCGCGATAGTGGGCCGGTTCCAGATCCAGTTCCAGCGCCACCTGGCGCAGCAGATCCAGCGCCGAGCCGGGCGTCCAGTGCAGATACATCACCTTGAACAGGTTGGGATGGAGCCCGGCGGCGACGCTGCGCGCGGCGGTGGACTTTCCCGAGCCGACTTCGCCGGTCAGCAGGCCCACGCCGCGATGATCGACCAGAAACTGGAGCCGCGCTTTGACCTGATTCCACGCCTGCGACGGAAACAACTGCTTGGGATCGGGGCTGTCGCCGAACGGGGCTTTCTTGAAACCGAAGAAGGCTTCTACCATGGCGGCTCCTCGTCGTCGTCGTCCTTTTTGTCGTTGAGCAGTTCGACGAAGTTAATGCCGGTGGGCTTGGGCGCGGGAGCGGTGGCCGGCGGGGCGGAAGGCAACCGGCCGTTGACGACCGGATCGAGCGGGCGCGCCGCGGCCTGGAGTTGTCCCCGATGCCAGACTTCGACCTCCGTGGAGTCGAGCGGATCGAAGCGCACCTCGACGGTCTGGCCGGCCAGATGGGGCGGCGCTTCGTAAAGATGGTTGCGCAACAAGAACGTCGAATCGCGGCGCACCAGCCGGTCCAGGCGATGGAAGAACAGGCGGCCGAGATCGGTGGCGGGCGGAAGCTGGCGGACACGCTCGATATCGCGCTGCCAGCGGAGCAGTGGCGTGGTTCCCAGGGCGCTGTGTTCGGAGCGGTGATAGACGCCCTCGATCCAGGCCCAGAGGCGGTCATTGAGCTCCTCGAGCGACAGCCGGCGCTGGGGATCGAGGTTGGCGAGGAACTGGTCGCGCAGGGTGCGAAAGCAGCGCTCGATCTTGCCGCGCCCCTGGGGCTGGTAGGGCCGCGAGTGAATGATGAGCATGCCGAGCGAGGCGGCGATGCGGGCCAGTTGCGGCGAGCGGTACATCTTGGCGTTGTCGATATAGAGGCGGACGGGGATGCCGCGGGCGGCGATGGCCTGGCGCAGGCAGTCGAGCGCGGCGTCGAGTCCCTGGCTGGCGTAAAACTCGGCGTGCGGGATGAGCCGGCTGGCGTCATCCAGGGTGGCGTGCAGGAAAACCTGCCTGCGGCCGCCGCCGGGGCGCGCGACCCAGGGGCCGAACAGCATGTCGGCCTGCCAGATCTGGTTGGCCAGTTCGGCTTCGAACTTCTTGCGCCCCGGCGGGGCGAGCAGTTGCCGTTCCGAGAGACCGCGCTGTTTGAGGAAGCGATACAGCGTGGAGGCCGACAGCGGCGGCTCGTCGTGGCCGGAGGACAGGGCCAGTTCGCGCAGCAGGGTCGTGCCGGTGCGATGCGGGTTTTCGCGCTTGAGGCGTTCGATGAGGCTGGCCAGTTGGGGTGTGATGGTGCGCGATTGGCCGCGGTCCTGGCGCGGTTTGGGGGCCAGGGCCTCGAAGCCGCCGTGGCGGTAGCGCTTGGCCCATTCCAGCAGCGTGTCGACCGTGACGGCGCGGCGTTCGGAATCGGGGATGTCGTAGTGGCGGGCGGCGATCTCCTCGGCGCGGCGCGTGAGCTCGCCGCGCGCCAGCGGTTCGAGCACCAGCGGCGCGATCAGGCCGTAGCGGAAGAGGGCGAGTTTTTCGGCTTTGTCATCCATGGAGGTTTTTTCTCTCCCGCCCCAAGCCTAAGGCGGGAGGCCGTGCCGGCTCCAGGCAAATGCTGTGTGGGGACCCTCGAGGGGCCGGGCGCGCCGGAACCAGCGTGGTGCGCCACCCCTGCGGAGCGAGAAAAGGCGGCCAGCCCAGCAGGTGAGCGCGCAGTTCGGAGAACAGGAAGCGGTGGGCGGCGATCCAGCCGATGGATTCCAGCATGGCGAGCGCGCGGGCGACAAAGTCGGGCGCGGTGACCGGTGGCGCCAGCGGCCCCAGCGCCACGCCGAGCGCGGGAGCTTGTCTTCGAAAACGGCGGATCCAAAACTGCCCCCGCTGATAGGGCATGGCGGGTTGGGATGCCGCCCGCGCGGCCGCCGCGAGCGTAAGGCCTTGCAGCAGGCGCGCCACCAGGAACAGCGAGATCACTCGGAGGCTGAAGCGCAGCCACGGCAGGGCGAACTGGGGCAACAAAGAGACCGTGCGTTGGCACAGCCGGCACAGATAGCGGCGCACGCGGATCACGCCGTCAAAGGCCGGATCGACCAGCGTGCGGCGATAGAAACCGTGGCCTGTGAGCGGCTGTTTGGCCTGGCATTGCGGGCAGTGATCCGGGCGGAAACGGTCGGGATCGGAAATCGCTTCGGCGTACTGTTGGACGGAGCCGGCGAATGGGTGTAGGATCTGCATTGGGCGCCTTTCCGGGAGTGGTCGAGACTCCCTGAATGGGTGTAGGAGGGGGCCCGGTTGCCATTCCGCCGGGCCCTCCGCCCGCCATCCTAACCTGGAAGGCAGAACCTCAGGCAAAGGCTGGGATCATCGGTAAACCCGGCTATCCGATCTTCACTTCAAACTGCCGCCCGTCGGGTTTGCATGATCACGCCGGTTCACTCGGGCCTTAATTCGAGAAAAGCGGCTCGCTACGCAGGGGAAAATCGCGGGCCGTTACAGCCTAGGGCGGTGATGATGGAACACGATGCCCGAGGCCCGGAAGAGACCGTGCTCGATTTGCCGCCGGTGGTTCCGGCCTGATCCGCGAATAGGAGACCGTCAACACGCCTGCCGCAAGCCGCCGTGCCAAGCCGCGCGGCGGAAGAGGACCCAAGCCAGGTGGCGCGCCGCGAATCCGGATTACGCCACGGCCTATCGGATCCAGCGGCG
>VFZS01000398.1 GCA_016871095.1 Acidobacteriota bacterium | reverse complement strand
AAACTCAGCGAGTGTAGTACAGAAGCTCTGGAGTTGGCCCGCCTGGCCAGGGAGACCGTTCTCGGGGAGCTGAAGACCTTCTGGGCTGGAGACTGACCCCCTGCTGGGGTAGTCTATTGATCGAGGAGCAAATCTGATGAGGAAGATTGTTGTCCGTCTGCTGGCGCTGGTGGGGGGCCTGACCCTGCTGTTTCTGCTGGCGGTGATTACAGTGGCCCTAGTGCTACAGTTCTCCGCCCGCATTCCGGGGAAGACCATTCTGGAGGTGAACCTCGAGGTTCCCCTGATGGAGGACATCCCGGACGATCCCCTGGCCCGAACCATGCTCTCCGGCGCCGGCGTGGTGCGGGATGTGACCGAAGCCCTCGAGCGCGCCGCCGGCGACCGCCGCGTGGTCGGCCTGGTCGCCCGGCTGGGCGGGACGCCGCTGGGCTTCGCCCAGGCACAGGAGGTCCGCCAGGCCGTTCGCGACTTCCGTGCGCGAAAGAAATTCGCCGTGGCCTGGGCGGAGACCTTCGGCGAGTTCTCCTCGGCCCGCAATTCCTATTACCTGGCCACCGCCTTTGACGAGATCTGGCTCCAGCCCTCCGGCGACGTCGGCCTGACCGGCATCCTGATGGAGACTCCTTTTGTGCGCGGCACCCTGGACAAGCTCGGCATCAAGCCTCGCCTGGACCACCGCCATGAGTACAAGGACGCCATGAACCTGTTCACCGAGCGCAAGCTCACCGCGCCGCACCGGCAGGCTCTCGAGAAGGTCATGGAGTCGTGGTTCTCGCAGACCGCGCGCGGCGTCAGTGAGGGACGCCGCATGAGCCAGGAGCAGGTCCGCACCCTGATCGACCGCGGGCCTTTCCTGGGCCGCGAAGCGCTGGAAGCCCGGCTGGTGGATGGTCTGGCCTATCGCGACGAAGTCTATGAGAAGGCCAAGAAGAGGGCCGGCCAGGGGGCTGAGGTGCTCCCGCTAGGCGCCTACTTCGGCCGCGCCGGACGCCCCCACCAGTCGGGGAGGACCATCGCCCTGATCTACGGGGTGGGCAGCGTGCACCGTGGCAAGAGCGGGGTGGACCCGCTCGAAGGCGGACCTTCGATGGGTTCCGATACCGTCGCCGCGGCCTTCCGCGCCGCCGTCGAGGACCGCGACGTAAAGGCCATCCTGTTCCGCATAGACTCCCCCGGCGGCTCTTACGTAGCCTCCGATGCCATCTGGCGTGAAACCCTGCGGGCACGCAAGGCCGGCAAGCCGGTGATCGCCTCGATGGGCGACGTGGCCGGCTCGGGCGGCTACTTCGTGGCCATGGCGGCCGACAAGATCGTCGCCCAGCCAGGCACCATCACCGGCTCGATCGGGGTGCTGGGCGGCAAGCTGCACACCGCCGGCTTCTGGGACAAACTGGGCATCACCTGGGACGAAGTCCACATGGGCCGCAACGCCCGCATGTGGAGCGGCGCCTGGGACTACAGCCCGGAGGAATGGGCGCGGGGGCAGGCCCTGCTGGACCGCATCTACACCGACTTCACCTCGAAGGTGGCCGAAGGCCGCCGCCTCCCCAAGGAGCGGGTGCTCGAAGTAGCCCGCGGGCGCATCTGGACGGGCGAGGACGCCAAGACGCTGGGGCTGGTGGATGAATTGGGCGGCTTCCCCACCGCCCTGCGCTTGGCCAAACAGGCCGCCCGCATTCCGGAAACCGAGGAGGTCAACCTGAGACTGTTCCCGCCCAAGCGCGGCACGCTGGAAGCCTGGATCGACCGTCTGCTGGGATTGAGGGTCCATACGGAGGTCTCCGACGGCGCCGCGCTCCACCTGCTGCGAATGCTTCAACCCGTAGCCGCGCGCCTGCGCCCTCTGGTCGAGCAGCAGGGCGCTCTCAGCACGCCGCCGCTGAGAGCCAGCCCGTAAGCTCAGCGGCCTGTGGGAACCGCCAGAATCGCCGCCGAGACCGCTCCCCGGTAGATGACCCGCAGATTGCGGCCGGCCACCAGCTTGCGGTCCCTTACTTCGAGCACGTAGTAGTCGAAGTCACCGTCTGGGTTGGGCGCAATCGGCGCAAACCGAGCCGGCTCGCCCCGGTTCCGATAGTATTCCAGCGCGGGCAGATACATCCAGGACGCTCCTACGCGAATGGGCGGCTTGCGGCCGCCGCTGTCGGCCTCGATCCGCCGGAAGACGGCCTTGGTGTCGGCGTCGTAGCGCCAGACCTGAAAATGCGTGAGGTTCCACTGGAGCAACCACAGCACCGCGAACGCCATCAGCACCGCGGCGTGCGCGCAGCCTATGAGCCGCACGCGCACCCCCACGCCCACGCCCGCCAGGCACAGCGTCGCCAGCGGCAGGAAGTACAGCCCGGTGCGGTCCACCGGATAGGGCAAGCCGTACCCGTGATGGGCCCCCGCCAGCAGCAGCACTGAGCCGGCCGCGGTCCCGGATGCCACCAGCAGCATCTGTTCCACCCGGCCTGCCGGAGCTCCGCCCCGCCGGCGCCGCCGTAAGGCCGCCCAGCCTCGCGCCAACGCCGCTATCACCACCACCGGCGCTCCCCACATCACCACCCGGCGCCACACCACCAGCGGACCCCAGTCCAGGTTCAGGGGACCCGGGTTGTGCGCCAGCGACAGCCGGACCAAGTTCTCCAGGCTGGCCGCCGCCGAACCCACTCCCACGTAGAGCTGATCCGCCCGGGCCTTCTCCAGGGGCATGATAAGGATCATCAGCAGGGCCCAGCCGACCGCCGGCAGCACCAGCCAGCGGAGCCTTCCGGGCGGCTTCCGCTCCGCTGCCCGAGACGGCATTAGCCTCCTATCGCGCTTCTGGCGCGAGGCGCCCGGCTTCGGCTGTTCTGCCGGGGCTGGCTCGTGCTCTCCTCTCACCCGCCCTGCCGTGAGCAGGAACACCAGCGCCAGCGCCAGCACGGGGAAGAGCAGCGTCAGATTCGTCCACACCGCCAGGGACAGCCCGCATGATCCCGCCAGCAGCCGCAGCCGCTGGCGCCCGTGGTCCTCCTCCGTCAGGTACCGCAACAACTCGCACAAGCCCCACAGGAACAACGCCAGCGCCAGCCCGTACCCGCGCGCCGCCACCAGGAAGTCCAGCACCAGCGGGTGGGCGCTCAGCACCGCGACCGTGAGCAGGAAGAGTAACCCTTCTCCGAACAGGAACAGGCTCAAGCGGTAGGCCGCCAGGAAGTACAACGCCCCGGCCGCCAGCGACGGCAGGCGCAGCGCCAGCTCGGAGAAACCGAACACCGAGGTGGTGAGCTTCTCCAGCAAGGTGCCGAGGAAATGATGGTTGGGGTCGTAGAAATCGAAAATGCGCGCGGGAGGACCGGCCAGGTACAGCCCCCACGTCAGGGCCTCGTCATGCGTGAGGGATTGCGTGGCGGCGCGGTAGCAGTTCGTCGCGAACAGCAGCGCCAACAGCGCCAGCGCGACGTACCGCGAGAGCTTCACGGCTTGCGGCGGCCCTCCCGGCGCTTCGTCTTTGCCGGGGGCGCCTTGCTCACCGGCGCCACGCGGTCTTCCACGCGCTTCAGCACCAGAAACGCCGCCCACAGGAAACCCGGCCAGAGCTGCGCGTAGAGGCGGCCCACCGAGGTCCCGAGCTGCCAGTTGAGGTCCTGCGGCGTGATCAGGTAGACCCCGCCGTAGACGGCGAAGGTCAGGCCCACCGTGAGCGCCGCCAAAACCGCCGGCCGGCCCCAGTCACGAGGCCGGGAGATCCCCACCGTCACGACCAGGATTCCCAGCAGCACCAGCGGGTGTCCCAGGCCCAAGCCCAGTTCCAGAGTCTCCGCGTACAGGGCCTTGGCGATCGCGGCGTGGCGGTCCCACTGGCCCAGCTTGCGCACCGCCTCCCACACGGGTTGATGCAGCGCCAATTCGCGCCCCGGGCTCAGGAACAGCTTGAAGCCCGCCACCAGCAGCGATACCGGCGTCGCCCCAAGCAGCAGATAGCGCCACTTCTCGAAGGCTGACTTCAGCCCGCCTGCTCGCCACCCCAGCAGGAAGTAACAGCTCAGCGCCAGCGCCGCGAAAACGATCCCCTCGTTCTTGGTCCAGGCGCCCAGCGATGCGAATACGCCCGCCAGCGCCAGCGGTTTCGCCGGAGCCCTGGCCGAGACCGCTAACGCCGCCAGCGCCAGCGTCGCGAGGTAGTAGAAACTTAGTGGCACGTCCGCATACTGCGACACGGCTTGCACCAGGAACAAAGTACTGGCCAGAAAGACCAGGCCCGCCAACAACCCGCTGCTGGTTCCCCGCAGCAGCGTCAGGGCTCCCACCAGCAGCGCCGGCACGCAGGCGGCGAACAGCAGGCCGGTCGCGATCGGCGCCCAGTCAGGGGCGCCGCCCGCGCATTTCCACAGCCGGGCAGTGAAGCCCGACGTCAGCAGCGGGTATTCCGGGTGGGTGTGCTCGAGCAGCGGCGAGACCGCGTGCTTCCAGGCCCCGCCCGGCCCCACCAGAAACTTGGCGCGCAGATTCCAGATGCTCCAGGCGTCCCATTCGCCGTAAGGATTGACTTGCGCGGTCTGTATCCAAGTCGCGCCCACCAGCAGCAGGCCGGCTCCCAAAAAAAGCGTCAGCAGCCAGTTCCACCGGAATCCCGGCGCGGCCTCGCCCGGCGCGGGATCCTCCGGCACGCGCTTCCGCCGGCGCCACAGGAATATCGCCGACCCCATCAGGGCCAGATCCACCCCAATCACAACTGCCGGTTGGGCGGCGCCCACCAGCACCAGCAGGAAGAACACACACGAAGCCAGCCCGATGCCTCCCCCGGCGCCCAGTGCGCCCTCCACCAGGTGACGCGCCCAGCGCGGCCTCCAGCCCTCGGCCCGCCAGGCCAGCCGCACCCACACCCACCCGTTCACCACCGCCAGCAGTATCGACAGCACGGCCAGCATCTAGCGCGCCCTCGTCTCGAACAGCGCCCGGCCGTCGCCGAAGTCACGCACCAGCCGTAGCCCGTGCTCAGCCTGGATCTTCTCGAGATCCGGCGGCCGGGAGAAGGCGCCCACCACCCAGCGCACTTTGCGGCCCGGCTTCACGTACACCAGCAGCCGCGGCGCCAGCGCATATTGCGTCGCCAGGAAGGCCGCTGCCCCGGCTGGGTCCTCGTGCTTCATGTCCGACACATAGCCCACCACGGCGTCCCCGGGCGCCAGTGACCGCACGTCTTCCCATCGCTCCAGGTGTGCCCCGATCCTATAGACATCCTGGTAGTCGCGGTTGTAAGAGGCCGTCAGGCGGTAGTAGTCCAGTACAGCCCACAAGGCCAGCAACGTCACCGCCCCAACCCCCAGCAGTGCTCGGATCATGGTCTCAGCCGCCCCTGCCGCCGCAGGATCTCGAGGATCTTCTCCAGCGGCAGCGCCTCGATGGTGCGCCCCTTGCCGGTCATGGTCCGGGCACGGAACAGGGAGTTGTAGACCGCCTCCTCGGTGGCCTCGATC
>VFZS01000397.1 GCA_016871095.1 Acidobacteriota bacterium | reverse complement strand
AAGAGTGCGCGCCAGGTCCGGATTGCGGAAGATCTCGCCCGCTCGCGGCGCGCGGCCGCCCGGGAGGTACACCTTGACGCTGGAGGGGTACTTGCGGATCTTCTTGCTGCCCGCGATAGTGGCGGCCAGGCTCTCGCTCAAGGGGAAGCCGTTTTCGGCGATGTCGATGGCGGGAGCGAGCACCTCGGCGAAACTCATGGTGCCCCAGCGCTCGAGCATGATGTACCAGGCATCCACCACGGCGGGCGTGCTGCCGGCCAGCAGCCCGTCGCTGTCGGGGAGCTTGCCGCCGGCGTTCTGCTTGTACCACTCGATGGTGGCCAGCTTGGGAGCAGTGCCCTCCGCGTTGAGTGAAAACACCTTCCTGGCTTTGGCGTCGTAGATGAGCACCACCGCGTCGGAACCCACGCCGTTCATGGCGGGGTCCACCAGCGCCAGGACGGCCTGGCCGGCGACTATGGCATCGAAGGCATTGCCAGCGGAGGACAAGACGCGCTCGGCCGCCTGGGTGGCCTGGGGCTTCATGGAAGCCACGGCGTGCTGGGCGCCACGGACAACGGGCCGCATGGTGCGTCGCGAGCCGGCCGTCTGCGCCTGAAGCGCCACCGCGACGGTCAGGCAAGCTGCTAACTTGCAGGGTAGCATTCTTGTATCGTACTCCTATGAAGCGTCGCGCGTTTCTCTGGATTCCGGCCGCCCTGCCGGCGGCCTGGCACAGCCAGCCGGAGGAGGGATTCACGCCGTTGTTCGACGGCAAGACGCTGGCCGGCTGGTCCGTGCAGCAAGGGCCGGCGCCGGCCTTCCACGTCCACGATGGGGCTATCGTGGGGCACGCCGAATCGCAGTTCCCGGCCTGGCTGCGCTCGCAGCGGCAGTACGAGAACTTCGACTTCCGCGGCGAGTTCTTCGTGAAGGGCTGGACCGACGGCGGCGTATACATCCACGCCCCCGAGCATGGGCGCAACACCTGGTGCGGGATGCAGGTGAAGATCTTCCACGCCCCGGACAAGGAACCGCAGCCCAATTCGATGGGCGCCATCTTCCCGCTGATCGCCCCGCAAAAAGTGAACGTGCGCAGCAAGGGAGAGTGGAACGCCCTGCGCATTCTCTCGGACTGGCCGCGGCTACAGGTGTGGGTGAACGACGAGGTGGTGCAGGACCTGAACGTGGAAACCACGCCGGAGCTGCGCCACCGCTTGCGCCGGGGCTACCTGGGATTGAGCACGCTGGGCTACCCCATCCGCTACCGCAACCTGCGCCTGCGCGAGCTGCCGGACAAGGAGAAGTGGGAACATCTCTACGAGACCGCCGGGGACTTCGAGAAGTGGTTCGTCTCGGAGAGCAACCAGCGGGCGCCGGCGCGCTTCGAGGCCCTCGGGGCCGTGCTGCGCGGCGACGGCCTGGGTCACCTGGCCACCCAGGGAAAGTACCGCGACTTTCAGTTGCAGCTCTACATACGCGGGCCCAAACACCACAACGGCGGGGTGCTGTTCCGCTCCTCGGGCAAGGGCCTCACCGAGCGGCGGCACTACGAGATCCAGTTGCATAACGTTGAGGAGGCGCACTACCCCACCGGGTCGCTGTATCACTTCAAGCGCGCGACCTACCCGCGCATCGAGGACGAGCAGTGGTACCTGTTCCAGATGTGGGTGCAAGGCCGCTCCCTGCTGGTGCGCATCAACGGCGAGAACGTGCTGGAGTACGACCGGCTGGAGAACCTGGACGAGGGGCACCTCGAGCTTCAGGCGCACCAGGCCGGCCAGTGGATCGAGTACAAACACATCTGGGTCAAGCGGCTGTGAGTGAAGCCAGAAAGGACTTCAAGGCATGACTATGGAAGCAGCATCCCGGAGATCGTTCCTGCGAACGTCAGCGGCGGTGACTACGGCGGCATCGGCGCGCCGCGTGCTGGGCGCCAACGACCGGCTGCGGCTGGCGGTGATAGGCACGGGCGGGCGCGGGCAGTACCTGATGAAGGAGCTGAACCGCCACGGCGGCGTTGAGTGGGTGGCGGTGTGCGATGTGTACGACGAGCGGCGCGCTCAGGCGCTGAAGCTGGCCGGCCCCTCGACCGAGCAGTACCTCGACTACAAGCAGATCCTGGCGCGCAAGGACGTGGACGCGGTGATCGTCGCCACGCCGGACCACTGGCACGCCACTATCACCGTGGAGGCGCTGAAGGCGGGCAAGGACGTTTACGTCGAGAAGCCCATGGTGCATTTCCCCAGGGACGGACAGGCCATCGTCAAGGCCATGCGGGAAAACAAGCGCGTGGTGCAGGTGGGCACGCAAGGGCGACTGCTGCCCCAGTTCGTGGAAGCCAAGCAGAAGTACATCGACAGCGGGGTGATGGGCAAGGTGGGCCTGGCGCGCACCTGGTACACGTCCAACACCGGCTACATCAAGACCCCGCCGCCGGGCATGGAGAAGAAGCCCGAGGGACTGGACTGGCAGCGCTGGCTGGGGCCCGGCCCCAAGGCGCCCTGGAACCCCGACATCTACTTCAGCCCTTACAAGTGGCTGCATTACGACGGCGGGATGATCATGGGCATAGGCATCCACGTGGTGGACTCGGCTCACCACTGGCTGGGACTGAAGAAACCCAAGTCCGCAGTGGCCGGCGGCGGAACTTACTTCTACCAGGACGGCCGTGACACGCCGGACGTGGTGACTTTCATCCTGGACTATCCGGACAACGTGACCGTGACGTTCGAAGCGGAGTGCCTGTCGGCGCCGGGCGTGAGGACCAGCGCGGGCGTGGAGCTGCGCGGCACGGGCGGGACGGTGTGGGCGGAGCGCTACGTCCAGAAAATCGGCTACCAGTACACGCCAAACAACAAGTTCAGCCAGGAGCCGCCCTACACCGGACCGGGCACCGGCGCCTCGGCCGAGGGCATGGTGCGCAACTGGGTGGAGTGCATCCGCACGCGGCAGCAACCGGTGGCCGGCGCGGAGGAGGCGTATTACTCGACGATGGCGTGTTTCATGGCGGCGCAGGCCTTCCGGACTCAGTCCCGCGTGGTCTGGGATCGCAGATGGGATCTGCCGGGGTGAGAACTCACGCGGTCTCGGGAGCGCCCAACGGGCGCGCCCGGCCAGCCACCGCGACAATAGCATCCAAAACCTTGCAGATCTCCGGATCGATCTGCTCCTTGGAGAGGAAGCGGGCCAGGACGTGGTAGTCCGTCTTCCTCATGGTGTTGGGCAAGCGCAGCCGCTTGAAGAAATCGGCGAACAGAGGATCCAGGAAATCGTCTGAGACTTTGGTGTCCGGCTCCCAGGGAGAGCCTTTGCCGAGGGTCTCCATGGCCCTTTCAATCGCCCCTATCGACTCCTCCATCACGCTGGCCCACTTCGCCGCAAACAGCGGACCGCCGCCGTGCTCTGACCCGACGTGCCCGGCCCAGGCCTTCAGCACCTCTGGCGTGCAGAAGTAGTTCTCGATCTCCCGCCTGCTCCAGGCCCGTTCCCGCAACGCGCCCGCTGGCTCAAGGCTCTGCGTCAAACGGTCAAACAAAGCGAAGCCCACCAGATCCGGTAAAGCCTCGCGCAGCCCGTGGAAGTGCTCACGAGCCTTCGAGGGCACATTTCCGACATAGTGGACAAAGGGGGTAGCCAGCAACTCCCGGGCCTTGTCGTGTTGCAGCTTCTCGGCGAAGGCGCGGAGAATATCCAGGTCGGTCGAGCCTTCCAGATAAAGCACCCAACCCGTCTGCTCCGCTTGATAATACTGTTCGTAGCCGATGTCCTTAAGGGCCTTGAGCAACTGGCTGCCCCGGTCGTCAATGCGGTGCGGCTTGCCTACGAAGGCCACTACCACATCCCGGTCGGCGGCTTCATTAAGCAGCACTTCGGAATGGCTGGCGGCAATGATCTGGCTGCCCTGCTCGCGCGCCGCCGCGGTGAGGATATCGTAGATCTGCCGCTGCCGAAGTATCTCCAGATGGGCATCCGGTTCATCCAACAAGAGCACGGAGCCCGCGTTCACCGAGAGATGTGCCAACAACAGAAGAGTCTGCTGGAGGCCGCGACCGGCCGAGGAGAGGTCCAGGCGGGCACCGGAGGGGTCTCGGTACGCCATAGTGATCTCGCCCCGTTCGGCAATGTAGACGGGGTCCTCCAGTTCCACCAGGAAGAGCTGGCGAATCCGCTGGCGAACCTCCCCCCACCGCCGGGAACCATCTTGGGCGGTGAAGATCTGGTAACAGAGGTTACGGAGCACCTCCGCAGTGCGTCCTTCGCCCAGCCGCACATTGATGGCTCCGGAGTCGAGACGCGTCTCGTTGGCCGCCAGGCCGGACATGGGAGGAAGATAGGCCACTCGGAGGCCCGCGGCCTCAGGGGGAAGCGGCATTCGGTCCGGGTTCTTCTGCTCGGAAAGCCGCAGCGGCCGGCAATAGAAGGATTCCTCATTGGCGTAGTCGAATTCCAGGCCGCACTTCCAGAGCTTCCCGTTGGAAACGCCCTCGACGACAATGTCGATCCGGATGTTCTTAGTCTCCTGGTTGCCGTTGACCGTCTGCACGTCGCGGACGTGGAGGTCTCGCCAAAGCAGATTGGCGTAGGGCACTGGGACGGCGATCAGATCGCGCCGGTTGATGGTGACCCCCGGCCGCTTCTCGGGCGCTGGTTTCCCGGCGCGCTTCTCATTCCACCGGCGCAGGCCGATGTCCCAGAGAGCGAGCACCTGGAGTGCGGTGGTCTTTCCGGAGTTATTGGGGCCGATGAACACCACCGGGTTGCCCAGTTCGATATCCAGGCTCCCGAAGCGTTTGAAATTTCGAGCGACCAAAGACGTCAGCACGACTCCTCCGTTGGGTGACGTGGGGCCGGTCGGGCTTAAGTCATGCCTCGTTCCTAGCCCGCGACTTCGTCCCAGGTGACGATGCGGCGCTCGTAGATGGCCCTGGTGGCCATGATGGCCTGCAAGGTCGAGCGCATGGCCGAGTCCGCGTTGTTGACCGGATTGCGGTTGTTGTTGCGGATGTCCTCGATGAAGCTGGCCAGCGCCATGTAACTGGAGTCCTGGCCGGCGTTGGGAACATCCAGCTTGACCAGGCCCCGCTTCTCGCGCGGCTGCCAGGCGCCGCCGGGCAGGTCCACGGCCCCATCGGATCCGAAGACCAGCTCCCGAATACCCGTGAACCCCGGCGGATCAAAGTAGTGATGGCTGAAGTTCACGCGCTGGCCGCCAGGGTACTCGAAGATCAGGCTGTAGTTGTCCATGACCGTCCGTCCAGGCGGTTCATTGACGAAGAGGTTGATCCCGCCGGAGGCCATGGCGCGCGCCGGGTGCGACCCGATGGCCCAGGTGAACAGGTCCAGGATGTGAATGCCCTGGTCGATGACGATGTCGCCGCAACTGTTCTTGTCGAAGTACCAGGGGATGCCGCGCGGCAGATCGCCGCCGTGGCGGATGCCGTGACACATCAGCACCTTGCCGATGCCGCCGCTGT